>JAHEYG010000101.1 GCA_023251725.1 Sphingobacteriaceae bacterium
GAAGTTTCACTTTGCGTAGAATTATAAGTATTGTGATTTCTATAACTCAATAAAGCAATGCTTCTTGCTGCTAACAAACCTTTTTGTCCGCCTTCGATACTATTCGAAAAATAAGTTCTATCGGCCTTTATTGCTAATCGCTGCGATTCGTTAAAAGCAATTCCCCAAGGAGAATGACGCGCGTTTGTAGCAATTAAAATTAAATTCTCAATTCGTTTCGGTTCAAGCAAAGCCCATTCCTGCGCAATTTGTCCGCCTAACGAACCACCAATCAACGTATGAATAGTTTCAATTCCTAAATACTCGCGTAAAATATTTAAAGTTTGTGCCTGGTCGCGGACCGTTATATGCGGAAAATAACCGAACCACGCTTGCTCAGTATCCGGATTAATACTTAAAGGCCCCGTAGTTCCGTAACAAGAACCTAAATTATTGACGCAAACAATAAAATAGTCTTTCGGATTAAATAAATCATTTTCACCAAACAAACCTTTCCACCAATCAAAAACATCGCTATTCGCAGTTAGCGCATGACTTACCCAAATCACATTGTTTTTCTCTTTATTTAATTTGCCGTAAGTATTATAGGCAATTTCCAGAAAAGGAAGTGCACTTCCGCTTTCTACTGCAAATGGTTTAGTGTGTTTATATAATTCTGCGCTCATTTTTCTAGTTATTAAAAACGTTAACACTAAAAATTAATTTTTTTAATTCGAAGTGCGTTAATAAATTAATATCTGTAGAAATCCGTTTTGCATTCGCGGTCGAAAATTGCGGAACTTTTGAACCGCCTCTTTGAGCGATACCGTAAACAGTTTGCAATTCAAGAAAATTTTTGTGTTCGGCATGACCAATTAAATTGGCCCGAACTATTTTATTATATGTATTTTTCATTGTTTTAATTTTTTGTCTTATTTCTTTTAGGAATAAGAATTAATAATAATAAATTGAATTAAGCGGTTTGAATTGTCAGCCGCAATTTTGTTTTTAGAATGTGAAATTGATTTCTAACACATACACCAACAACAGCAGCAACAGATACACATGAAGCTAGGATGCAGGAACGAATTAATACCAAATCGTGAGCGAGTGGCTCTGATTTTTCTTGCCCGTACCGAATTTTGTTGAGGGCGGGTGTTTTCTGAATTTGTTTTCATTTTACGTAATTTAATTTATTTGTCCCTGCTTTTCATCAGGGTAGGAATTGGCACCTGTTTTCCAATCCGCCTACGGCGGACTTTTAGTTGGTTGCCAGCGGGTCAATGAGCCTATTCTCTCACCGCTTCTTTATAAATTAACTACGCACACAGGTGGGTAATTAATTCTTGGGCAAATGTAAGACATTATTGTAATAAGTTCCAAATATTTTTTGAAAAAAGGCTGAAAAGCCCGTGTTTAAAGGGATTTAGAAGGGTTTTAAGTTCAACTCAATCCTTAAATCGTCAATCCCAAAAATCGTAAATTAATTTACCTCTCCTTTTTAATATGTCCGTGCGCTAAAGGATTTTCAGAAACTTTTGAATATAGTTTACGATTTTTACAAATATCAATGGCGGCATAAATGGCACGCTTAAAAGAATCTTCGTTCGCCATATTTTTTCCTGCAATGTCGTAACCTATTCCGTGGTCGGGGCTCGTTCTCACAAAATTTAAACCTGCCGTAAAATTTACACCGGTATTAAACGAAATTGTTTTAAACGGAACTAATCCCTGATCGTGATACATAGCTAACACACCATCAAATTGTTTGTATGTGGCGTTGCCAAAAAATCCATCGGCGGGGTACGGACCATAAATTATTTTATTTTCGCCGCTTGCTTTTTGGATGGCAGGCAAAATAAAATCTTTGTCTTCGTTTCCAATAATACCATTATCGCCGGCGTGAGGATTTAATCCGAGTACTGCAATTTTTGGTTTACGAATTCCGAAATCTTCAATCAATGATTTATATAAGGCAATAATTTTACTGTAAACTTTTTCTGTTGTAATTTTTTCGGAAACATTTTTTATGGGAAGATGTCCGGTAACAACCGCAACTTTTAAATCATCTGAACATAATAACATTAAAGGATCGCCGCCTAATTTTGCTGCTAAATATTCGGTGTGCCCTACAAAATTAAATTCCGGACTTTGAATATTATGTTTGTTGATGGGTGCAGTAACCAATGCGTCTATCTGATTATTTTTTAAAGCTTCGGTTGCTTTTTCTATTGAGATTAAAGCGTATTTACCTCCCACCTCCGAACTTTTTCCCATTTCGATATTTACTTCTTCTTCGTAGCAAATAAAAACATTTGCTTTGCGCGAACTAAGGGTTGTAAAATCGCGCATGGGATTAAAATTAAATTCTTCCAATCCCAACACTTTTCTGTAATACGAAACTGTTTTTTGCGAGCTGAATAAAACCGGAGTACAAATTTCGATGAGGCTCGGTTCCATCAAAGTTTTTAAAATTACTTCGAGCCCAATACCGTTAATATCTCCTTGAGAAATTCCTATTTTGATTTTTTCGTCGCTCATAATTAATTGCAAGTTACATTAATTTGTTTAATGCCGTGATTAAGCCGCTTTGCGAACATAGAGTTTTATCGCATTTAATTCTTTTTGTTTGTTATTTTTTTCTGCTTCAATATCAAAATCATCTTGCAAGCCAAGCCAGAATTTCGCCGAATTTCCGAAATATTTCGAAAGTCTCAGAGCTGTATCCGCAGTTATTCTTCTTTTTTCATTTATGATTTCAGAAATGCGCGTTTGCGGAATTCCAACATCTTTTGATAATCTATAAGCGCTCACACCAAGCGGAATAAGAAATTCTTCGTTAAGGATTTCACCAGGATGAATGTTTTTAAGTTTTTTCATTTGAATTTTTTATTTTATCCATCCAATCAACGCCACAACTTCTTCGGCATCCACATTTTCCCAGGCATTGGTACTGTTGTTCCAAACGCACAATCCCTGCTGGTAAGATTCGGCACCCACTCTTAATTCTTTTACCAGTGCTGCAATATCCTGATCGCATTTTAAAGTGTTTAGCTGAAAATGATATTTACCAATTTCTTTTTCTTTTAATTTTACGATGTGGCCGTATGGATTGTCTTTACACTCTGCCGCAAATCCATTATCAGGTGCAGTAAAAAGCATTTCATTCACCAAACTTTTTTCGGCATCCACTAAAAACTTTTTATCTCCAAAAGTAAATTGCGCCTGCCATTTATTTATTTTCACAAAATAGGCATCACCGGTTTGAGGTTTCACAATTGCTTTGCCTAATAATAAACTGCTCTTGTTTTCAATACTCATTTTCACAAAACTAATTTCGGTATTAGCCTGGTTAAATTGACAATACACAAAACTATTATTGTCAATCCAAAACACCGGAGGATCGGGTTTTTTACTTTCGCCGCTAATTGGTTGTCCGTATCCTGCATCGGCCATCAACATCACTTTTGCTTTATCGGTAGGATAAAAATTTAATTTGTACGGACTCGAAGATTTATCAAACTCAATATCCACACCGGCTTTTGCTTTAAACAATAAAGCTTTTACTTCGCTGTATTGTTTGGTCGTGAAATTGTAAACCGAATAATATTTTCCTTTAAACGCATCGTTGGTATAATAAATAGCGCTATCGTTCGAACAGCGTACTAAAGTTGCTTTTTGGTCGAACAAAACTTTTTTTTCTTTCAAATCAATTATATTTCCGATGCCGGTTATTAAATAACGGTTTCGATACAATGTATTGTGGCCAATATCGGTACGGATATAATCTTTTTCTTTTACGCGGCCGTAAAACGATAATAATTCTTCGCGACCTTGAAAATGTCCGTTTAAAAATCGGTATGAAAAAACGAGTTGCTTAAAATCACCTTTACTGGCCGGATCGTAATGCACTACAATTAATGAATAAGTTTGGTTTTGTGAAATTGAATTTTTAAAAAATAAAACAGAAAATAGAATCAGGGTAATTTTACCGAGAGAATTTTTACGAATGGATAATTTATTTAAAAAAAAGTTCAAATTTTATTTTCCTAAATTATTGAAAAAATCAAAAAGTAATCTAACACCAACACCGGTGCCGCCTTTACTTCGGTAACTATCTTTAGCTGTTAAAAAAGCCGGACCAGCAATATCTAAATGTATGTAAGGATAATTAGTAAACTTCGCTAAAAATTTTCCGGCGGTAATAGAGCCGCCATACGGACCGCCAATATTTTTCATATCCGCAATATCCGATTTCATTAATTCATCGTATTCGTCCCAAAAAGGAAATTCAGCTAAGCGTTCGTGCGTTCTTAAGCCGCTTTCTTTTAAACGATGTGTTTGTTTTTCATTCGCCGTTCCCATCGAAACAATACCGAATGTTCCGATTGCTGCTACTGCGGCGCCGGTTAATGTTGCTAAATCAATTGTTAATTCAGGATTATATTTTTTTGCGTAATGCAATGCGTCAGCTAAAATCATTCTTCCTTCAGCATCTGAGTTCAGCATTTCAACTGTGCTTCCATCCATCATGGTAATAATATCTCCCGGAGCAAAAGCATTAAATCCGGGGCGATTATCTGTTGCCGGCACCAAACCAATCACATGTACATTTAATTTTGCTTTCGCGATAGCATATAACGTAGCGCCTACCGCGGCACCTCCGGCCATGTCGCATTTCATCATATCCATGCTATTGGGCGTTGGCTTTAAACTTAATCCGCCGGTATCGTACACAACACCTTTTCCAACTAACACATAAGGTTTTTTGTTTTTATATTTTTTTGGTTTGTATTCCATTATTGTGAAAGTGGGAGGATCAACACTTCCCCAATTTACACATAGTAAACCACCCATTTTTAATTGTTCGATACGGGCTTTATTTAAAACTTCCACTTTAAATCCTGCTTGTTTTCCGAATGATTTAAAGGCATCAGCTAATTTTTCGGCATTTAAAACATTAACGGGTTCATTTACTAAATCGCGTGCTTTGCAGGTTGCGTCCACTAAAATATTTAATTGCTCAATGGAATTATCGCGAATTTTTTTATCGCTAAGAAAAATGGTTGAAAGTGTATTAATATTTTTTTTAGCGCTTGGTTTATGCCGAAGAAATTGATAATTGGCTAATGCAATTCCTTCTGCCAGAGCTAAACTATTAGAAATTTTTAAAGTGTCATTTATGATAGAAACGTTTTTACTTTTATTAGCATTTAATGCATCGCAAATGGTACAACCGTTTCTGCGAAGCAATTCTGAACTTCCATTAGAATCTTTTTTAGAATCGGGAATAATAACAAAAATCATTCTTCCCAAATTATTAACCGTTACAAATTTCTTTTCACCTTCGCCGGTTTCTTTGGCAATGTAATTCGCGGTTGTATGGTCTAAAAAATATCCGGGTTTATCTTTCCATTTATCACAAATTATAACAAGGTCGGAGCCTTTTGTTATTGTGCTGCTTCTTTTAATTGTTCCCATAGTAAATTGTATGCGACGAATTTACAAAAATCAATTAATTAAGCTAATTTTTAAGGCATAAAAGCCTACCTTTGTTTCAATGAATACTAACAGTTTATTAAAACAAGCTCTTAAGCTCGAGTTTTTAAGTATAGAAGAAGGCGTTTTTTTATTTGAAAACGCTGCTACCACCGAATTAATGTTTGTTGCCAATGAGATTCGGAATATCAAAAAAAATAATTCAAAAAAAGTTACCTGGATAATCGACCGAAATTTAAATACCACTAATGTTTGTATTGCCAATTGTAAATTCTGTAATTTTTATAGGATTCCGGGTCACGCCGAATCTTATATTACGGATATGGCGACTTACAAACTAAAAATTGATGAAACCATAAAATTAGGCGGCGATCAATTATTATTACAAGGCGGCCATCATCCCGATTTAGGTTTAAGTTTTTATGTGAATTTATTTAGAGAATTAAAAAAATTATATCCCAATATAAAATTGCACGCTTTAGGTCCGCCCGAAATTGCGCACATTACTAAATTGGAAAAAAGCACACACACCGAAGTTTTAAAAGCATTGGTGGAGGCAGGATTAGACAGTTTACCCGGCGCCGGCGCAGAAATTTTAAATGACAGAGTGCGAAGATTAATTTCGAAAGGAAAATGCGGCGGGCGCGAATGGTTAGAAGTAATGAAAGCCGCGCATCAGTTAAATATTACTACATCAGCAACGATGATGTTCGGACATATTGAAACCCATTACGAACGCTTCGAACATTTGGTTTGGATAAGAGAAGCACAGGAATTAAAACCAAAAAACTCAAAAGGATTTTTAGCATTTATTCCATGGCCATTTCAGGACGACGGCACTTTATTGAAACGCTTAAAAGGAATAAAAAATAATGTTACGGCAGACGAGTACATTCGAATGCTTGCCATGAGCCGAATTATGTTGCCGAATATTGAAAACATGCAAGCTTCGTGGTTAACGGTGGGAAAAGCAACAGCAGAAATTTGTTTGCATGCGGGCGCTAATGATTTTGGAAGTATTATGATAGAAGAAAATGTGGTGAGTGCTGCCGGAGCGCCGCATCGTTTTACATACAAAACAATTCAGGATGCCATAAGAGAAGCAGGCTTTGAACCGCAATTAAGAAACCAGCAATACGAAGAAAGAAAATTACCCGAGAATATAGAAGAGCAGGTGATTGATTACTAGGTACGAATTGCACGAATAAATTATAAAATATTTTTTGTAAATTTGTATAAAGCTTTCGCTTATGATAACAATAGCAGACAGAAAAAAAATCGCTAAATTAGTTTTAACTATCCACGATAATTCTGTTATCGAAAAAATAAAAGATTTAATTTTCCCTATAAATAAGGCAAAAGAAAGTTATATAAAAAAGTATAACAAAGAAATTGATGAAGCAGTTGTCCAAATAAAAGGCGGAAAATATTTTACCCAGAAGGAAGCGGAATCTTTATTGGCAGCATGGGAAAAGGAGTAAACCGCCAAATCAAATGGGGGAAAATCGCGTTACATAATTTTATCGATATTCTTGATTACATAAAAAGTGATTCGCCAAGTAATGCAAAACGGGTAAAAACAAGAATAAATAATATTATTAAAACAATCCCATCTAATCCGGAAATGTTCAGAGAAGATGAGCTAAAAGAAAATAACGATAGTTCTTACAGAGTTTTTAATAAAGATGGTATTCGTTTATCATACAAAATAGAACCCAAAGAAATTTTTATAGCACGAGTGGTTCACTCAAGTCAGGAACCTCATCTTTACTGAGTCGCAGATTTACAGATTAGATTAACGCAAGTAAAATTATACAAAAAAAACCCTTCCAATTTACGAAATGGGTTTTTAAAAAGTCTCATTCTAATCAATTTCCCACCTTTCTTTAATTTGTTTTGGAACGTCCATTTTTGCATTAAGAACTGCAATTACTGTTATTTTAATTGGAGATTTGGAAGGATTATAAATTATGCGATAGCCTCTAAAAATTATTTCTCTTAAAAAATTTAAACTCGTACCCTCAAATTCCGGAACATTTCTCCCACTTAATGGCTGTGTTGCTAATTGTTTTTCTACCGAAGAAACTAATTTTTTAATAAAACGTTCGGCATAATAATTAGAGTCAAAAGCAATGTAATTATAAATGTGAAGTAAGTTTTGAGAAGCTTTTTCAGACCAGTTTACTTCCGTTGTGATTTTTCAATTAGTTGGAGCAATTCGGCGGTAGAAATAGTTTTATTTTTTTCTTCGTCAGATAAACCTTCCAATACCTGCGCAGTAAGATTTATTTCATACATAATTTCTTCCAACGAACACGATTCCGGAAGAGTATTGATCACTTCTATAGAAGCTTGTTTTAGCGATTGCATAGTTTTAATTTTGATATTCAAATGTACAAAAATTTACCGCATAAAAAACCCTCTCCATAACGAAAAGGGTTTTCAAAATTAAAATATCTCATCCAAGCGTGCCTCTTCTCCCTTCCCCTAGGGATGGGTTGGGGATAGGCGTGCTACTTACTCTTCAACAAAACTTCATCAATCATTCCGTAGGCTTTTGCTTCTTCGGCAATCATCCAGCAATCTCGGTCGCTGTCGGCCCACACTTTTTCGTAGGTTTGTCCGCTATGCAGCGCAATAATTTCGTACAATTCTTTTTTTAGTTTCTGAATTTCACGAGCAGTAATTTCAATATCGGAAGCTTGTCCCTCTGCTCCGCCCATTGGCTGATGTATCATTACACGCGCATGTTTTAATGCGGTGCGTTTTCCTTTTGCTCCTGCACATTGTAATACAGCGCCCATACTCGCGGCCATGCCTGTGCATATTGTTGCAACTTCCGGACGAACAATCTGCATCGTATCATAAATTCCTAATCCTGCGTAAACAGAACCGCCCGGCGAGTTAATATAAATCTGAATATCTTTTTTAGCATCTACCGATTCTAAAAATAATAATTGTGCTTGCACAATATTTGCAACCTGGTCGTTAATGCCGGTTCCTAAAAATATAATGCGATCCATCATCAAACGCGAGAACACATCCATTTGCGCAACGTTTAATTGACGCTCCTCAATAATGTAAGGCGTTAAAGAAGAAGAGATGCGTGAAGAATAACTATCAAAAGTTAAACTGTTTATTCCGATATGCTTGGTGGCATATTTTTTAAATTCATTATCGTCGAACATGATTTTTTATTTTAAGATTATGAAACAAAATTAAGGTTTTGAAATAATTAATGAGCTTAAAAAACAAAATAGTTTTGAACTTTCAAAATGTAAATTTAGTTCGCCAATTTTATAGTGCCATTTTTAATAATATAATCCACACCATTGATAGTAAACCTTTTCCCCGAAGTTTGCGTAATTAAATCGGTAATATCCTGTTCAATGGTATGCACCGAGCCTTTGGTTTTATATGCAATGTTCAAATAATCCGAATTAATTTCCATGCCTTCGGTAACGCCGCACAAAATTACCCGCACGGGTGTTTTTACCCTCGACAATAAAAAAATATCTCTCACTTTTGCCCAATTATCAGCAATCAACACCACGTTATCAAAAGTTTTATTTTTCTTTAAACCGTATAATATCGCCTCAATAACATTTTCGGGCGCATCGCCGCCTTGTCCGTTTCTTATAGTTAAATTCATGGCAGCAATTAATTGCTCGGTACTTTTTGCGGTGCAATAATAAGTTCCTCCCGTAATGCCTACTTTTTTTGTATCGTCTTTTCTATTATCACCATCGTTAAAAAAAACAAAACTTTGTCTTAACGAATCTCTCACAAAATGTAATTTTAACCAGGTACTTATTTGTTGTGCGTACGGATACATGCTTCCCGTAAGGTCGGCTACAATTAATTTTTTTTTCCATTCGGGGTTACGTTTAAAAACATTAAACACAACATTCGTTAATGTATCGGCCACTCGCGGTTTAAGATCGCTTTCGGTTTCGGTACTGCGACTTTCAAAACTAAATCTTCCTTTGCGGTCGTACACTTTAAAATAACCGTCTAAATTCCCTTTTTTATAAGTGCCTTCGGCTTTTTTGTAACCGTTGCTGTAATACTCCACTTCGGCGCCTTCCTTAACACCTTTTTTATAATTTTCTTCTAAATCTTTCCGGCATTTTTTGGAATAGTGAATTAAAGTGCCATCCTGTTTCCCATCCTTATAATAAGATTCCTGCTCTACACAATCGGGCGTATCGTACCAAATAATTTCTAATCCGTCTTTTTTACTATTCTTATAAGAGGTTTCGTTTTTTAAATCGCCATTGGGCCAAAACTCGCGCCACACCCCTTGTTTGAGGCTATCCATACTTACAATGTTAATGGTATCGTTATCGTGAACTTCAAAATGCAAATATTGCGCTTTAAAACTCCCGAAACTGAGAAAAAAAATCAAGAATAAAAGTACCTGAAAGGGTTTGTTTATATTCACAAAATAAAATTGATTAATTT
>JAHEYG010000025.1 GCA_023251725.1 Sphingobacteriaceae bacterium
TATCGTGAACTTCAAAATGCAAATATTGCGCTTTAAAACTCCCGAAACTGAGAAAAAAAATCAAGAATAAAAGTACCTGAAAGGGTTTGTTTATATTCACAAAATAAAATTGATTAATTTTACCGTCATAAGCAAATAAATATGCTTGAAAAAATAAATAACTTATTACTCGAAGTGGAGCAACTGACCGTAAATACGAAGGATCAGGTGGAAGAATACCGTATAAAATGGCTGAGTAAAAAAGGACAAATAACCACTTTGTTCGACGATTTTAAAGGGCTGGCCCCAGAACTGAAGCGGGATGTAGGTCAGAAGTTAAATGAATTAAAAAATAAGGCACAAGAAAAAATTAATTTGCTGAAAGAAAAATTTGAATCTTCTTCCGATGAAAATTCTTCAAATGATTTGGATTTAACTTTGCCGGGTGATGCAAATGTGAATGTGGGATCACGTCATCCTTTATCAATTATACAAAATCAGATTATCGATATTTTTGCGCGTATTGGTTTTACAGTGAGCGAAGGAAGAGAAATTGAAGACGACTGGCATAATTTTACAGCTTTAAATACGCCTGAGAATCATCCCGCGCGCGATATGCAGGATACTTTTTACGTGAGTTTGAATCCCGAAATGGTTTTGCGTACGCAAACTTCGAGTGTGCAGGTGCATATTATGGAACATCAAAAACCGCCCATAAGAACTATTTCGCCGGGAAGAGTTTATCGTAACGAAGCCATTAGTGCCAGAGCGCATTGTCAGTTTCATCAGGTAGAAGGTTTGTACATTGATGCTAAAGTTTCGTTTGCCGATTTAAAACAAACGCTTTTATATTTTGCGCAGGAAATGTTTGGGAAAGAAACAAAAATACGGTTGCGTCCGAGTTATTTTCCGTTTACCGAACCGAGTGCAGAGATGGATATTAATTGCACGTTGTGTAAAGGTAAAGGATGCAATGTTTGTAAATATACGGGCTGGGTCGAAATTTTAGGATGTGGCATGGTGGACCCACAAGTGTTGGATAATTGTAAAATTGATTCTCATAAATTTAAAGGTTTTGCTTTTGGAATGGGAATTGAAAGAATTGCGATGTTGAAATATCAGGTTAAGGATTTACGTTTATTTTTTGAGAATGATGTTCGTTTTTTAAAACAATTTACTTCATCTTAAAAAGATGGATAGAATGCCAAGAAAAGATATGCTGCTGAGCATGCTCGCCGAAGAACCTGAAGATGTTTTTTTTAATTATGCTTTAGCGTTAGAATTTATTAGCGAAAATAAATTGAATGATGCGGAGGAACAATTTTTAAAAACCATAAAAATAAATTCTGAATATTTGCCTTGTTATTATCAGTTAGCACAAACACTCGAGAAATTAGATAAAAAAAACGAAGCTTTAGAATATTATAAAAAGGGATTAGAACTCGCCAAAAAACAAAAAAATCAAAAAGCCATTGGAGAAATTAATGAGGCTTTGGAAATGTTGAATGATGAATTATAAATTTTAAATACCGTTAACCGTTAACCGTTAACCGTTAACCGTTAACCGATAACTGATAACCGATAACTGATAACTGATAACCGATAACTTATAACCAATAACCCTGAACCTAAACTTCGACATAATAGAAATCCTCAAAGTAACCATGGTGTTGTTCGCAGTAATCGACATCATCGGTTCCATTCCCATTATTATTGGAGTAAAAGAACGCACCGGAACCATTGATGCGATGAAAGCTTCCTGGGTTTCATTGGCAATAATGATTGTTTTTTTATTTGTAGGAAATTCTATTTTGGATATTATCGGAATCCAAATTGGTGATTTTGCAATTGCCGGTTCAATTTTACTTTTCATTATTGCCTTTGAAATGATTTTAGGAGTAAAAATTTCGAAAGAAGATATTTCGAATAATACCGCTTCGGTTATTCCCCTTGCATTTCCATTAATTGCCGGAACCGGAACTCTAAGTACTCTGCTTTCTATTCGTGCCGAATATAATATTGTATCCATTGTAATTGCCATCATCATCAACGTTATTATTGTTTATTTTGTTTTAAAACATTTAAATATTTTGGAGAAATTTTTGGGAGTAGGAGGAATCGCCATTCTCAAAAAAGTTTTCGGAATTGTATTATTAGCTCTGGCAATCAAACTGTTCAGAAAATACACCGGGTTGTAGGTAAATTGAGAATTAAAAATGAAAAATTAAGAATGAATCTTTGAGAATAACATTATCGAATTGTTGAATTAAGGTTGAAGAATAAGGAATGATAAGTAGAATAGAAAATCCCGAAACCCTAAATTAACAAATTTCCATCCCTGTAACCATTAATGAGTAACCTATAACTGGTAGCGAGTGATGTATAACCAATAGCGAGTAAGCAATAAACCGTTATAATTTCTCTCCAAAACCTATTTTTTTTATTAAAGAATATTCCTAAATTTGGTATAATGAAAATCGCCATTGGCTAAAACCAATGAAAAAATTAATGGTATCTTCACTTTGACTAAAACGTTACAAAATAAAATTCAAATTAAGTTAAGGAAGATATTTCCAGGGCTTTTATTATTTTTTAGTTTTTGTGTTTCTTCTCAGGAAAACCGAGTTGTTACTCCGCATATTGATCCTTCCTTAAAATTTACAGAAAACAAAGGCCAATGGGAATCTTTTATCAAATACCGTGCACAGATGTCGGGCGGAATGGTGTATATGGAAAAGGATGGTATAACATATGACTATTATGATAAAAAAAAATACATCAATTTTCACATGGGCGGAAGAGCCATAGAGAAGGATCCGAAAATAAAAGCTCATGCCTTTAAAGTAAAATTTTTAAATTGTAATCCTGAACCTGTTTGTGAAGTTAGTGAGCCTGGAAATTATTGTGAAAACTTTTTTATTGGTAACGATAAATCTAAATGGAGCGGTGGCGTTAAACATTATCATAAAATAAAATACCTACAGTTGTATAACGGAATTGATTATGAAGCCATCACCACTATCAGCGGAATTAAATATAATTTTTATGTGAAACCTGGTGCCGATGCGAAGCAAATTGAATTGAAATATACCGGTGTAAATAGATTAAAATTAATTAATGGCGAGTTAATAATTACTACTAGTCTCGATTCCATTATCGAAAAAAAGCCTTATGCCTATCAAATCATCAATGGTAAAATTAGTGAGGTGCCGTGTAATTACAAATTAAGAAACAACACTTTAGCATTTGATTTCCCTAAGGGTTATGCCCGGAATTACCAATTAGTAATTGATCCTATTTTAGTTTTCGCTGCGCAATCAGGATCAACCGCCGATAATTTTGGGATGACTGCAACTTACGACAGTTCCGGCGATTTATTTACCGGAGGAACTGTTTTTGCAAACGGTTACCCTACAACCATTGGAGCATACGATATTACTTTCGGCGGAGTGCCTGCTAACGGAAATGTGGATGTGGTAATTACCAAATATAATCCTACTGGAACAACATTATTGTACTCAACCTATTTGGGTGGAACTGGAAGTGAAATCGTAACCAGTTTAGTGGTTGATGCAAATAATAATCTGTTTCTTTATGGCGCGACTGGTTCTGCAAATTTTCCTACCACCTTTGGCGCCTTCGATCAAACATTTAATGGCGGCAATTATCTCGATTTTTATTTTAACGGAACCACTTTTGCTAACGGAACAGATATTTATGTGGCAAAGCTGAATCCTACCGGAACAAGTTTGCTTGCTTGTACACTAATTGGTGGTAGTGATGACGACGGCGTAAATTATACCAATTCAATTCAAACTTATACCGTTTCTCTAACTTACAGTGCAACTCCACCACCGGCTACTTCAACTTTACCCTGTGCAGGCGGCGGCGGCGTGTTTTCAATAACCGAACATAAAGCCGATTCGCTTCAGTTTAATTATGGTGATCAATACCGCGGCGAAATTACCCTAGATAAATTTGGTAATGTTTACATTGCAAGTTCTACACGCTCTTCAAATTTTCCGATTCTTGGTGGCGGATTCGATAATTCATTGGGTGGTAAACAAGATGCAGTGGTTGTAAAATTCAATCCCAATTTAACTAACGTAATTTGGAGCAGTTATTTAGGCGGAACTGAAAACGATGCGGGTTATTCGTTAGTGGTTACAGATTCATTGTACGCTTATGTTTGCGGCGGAACATATAGTTTAGATTTTCCGACAAAGCCAGGTTGTTACAAAGTAAGTTACAATGGCGGAAAAGCAGACGGTTATATTGTAAAAATAAATCCAGCAGGAACAGCAATATTGAAAGGCACTTATGTGGGTACAACAGATTATGATCAAACGTATTTTATTCAAAAAAATAAAACAAATGATGTTTATGTTTACGGTCAATCATTAGGTAATATGCCGGTAACCGCAGGGGTTTATTCTAATGCCGGATCTCACCAATTTATTACCCGGCTGGATGGTCAATTAAGCAATGTTAATATGAGTACAGTTTTTGGAAGCGGATTTAATAAAATTGATATTTCGCCTTCCGCTTTTTCGATTGATAACTGTGGTAATATTTATGTTTCGGGATGGGGTGGAAATATTATTTACGGACCGTCAACTACAAATATGCCCACAACTCCCGGCGCTTTTCAGGTTAATACAGCAAATGGATACGATTTTTATTTAATGGTTCTTTCTGGAAACGCGGCCTCACTTCTTTATGGAACCTATTTTGGCGGTTCTTGCAGTCAGGAACATGTTGACGGAGGCACCTCGCGGTTTGATCCCAAGGGCATTATTTACCAGTCGGTTTGTGCAGGTTGCGGTAACAATGAAGATTTTCCGGTAACTCCCGGAGCTTGGCCAAATACCCCTCTCAATCATAATAAATCCAGCAATTGTAATAACGGCGTTTTTAAATTCGATTTCCAAATTAAAATTACCATAGCAACATTAAGCACCAACACTGTCAGTGGTTGCTCGCCGTTAACTATTAGTTTTGCGAATAATTCAATTGCTTACACAAGTTACTTATGGAATTTGGGAGGAGGCGCAACTGATACAACTTCCCAGATTCTTAATCCTATAAAAACATTTACTGCGCCGGGTAATTATACAGTTACGTTAGTTGTAAAAGACACTTCTTCGTGCAATAAAATTGACAGTACCGTAACTTATATTACAGTTGTGCCTGGAATAAAAGCCAATTTTACTTTTACGCAAGTGCCTTGTTCAGATACTGTAAATTTTACTAATACAAGTATTTTAACCGTGCCATCAACTTTAGCAAACATTAACTGGACATTTACCGGTGGTGCCACTTCTACAATTGCAAATCCTACTGAAGTATTTACGCCCGCAGGAAGTTACACAACGCATTTAGTCGTCACGAATAATTTTGGATGCAAGGATAGTATCAATAAAGTTATTGTCACAACCGGAATCGCGCCTTCAGTTGCCGGAAGTACAATTTGCTTAGGTGCAAACGCTAACTTAACGGCCGGCGGCGGCACTTCTTACAGTTGGACACCCACATCAAATTTAAATAACCCGAATATTGCAACACCTGTTTCAAATGTTACAACAACAACTATTTATTCGGTTACAATTACAAATACAATTACTAATTGTGTGAGAACATTAACTACTCAAGTAACGGTTAACCCAAAACCATTAGCTAATTTCACTTATACCATTAATAAATGCGGAGGCGGTGTAAATTTCAACGACAGTTCTTTTGCAGGCGTTACAAACTGGCAATGGAATTTAGGAAATTTACAAACATCAGTCCTTCCAAATCCATATCAGTTTTATCCGGCGGGCGGAACCTTTACTATTGATTTGATTGTTACTAATTTGTTTGGCTGTAAAGACACAATTAATAAAACTATAACGGTCGGCGCCCCTCCGCCAGTTTCGGTGAGTGCGACTTCCACTATTTGTGTTGGCGGTTTTATACAATTAGTTGCCACCGGTGGTTTCGCATACATTTGGCAACCGGCCGCAAGTTTAAGCGGATCAACTGTGGCCAACCCGGTTGCATCTCCTACTACAACAACTAATTATTCCGTTACTATTTTTACCATAAATGGCATTGGCGATACTTGTAAGTTGCTGCTCACTTCATTGGTAAATGTTACCCAGGTTTCCACCATTCCAATTGCAATACTTGCCGACCCCGATACCGTAATTATAGGAAACAGTTCGGTGCTTACGGTTACAGCAAGCCCGGGTGCAGTAGTTTCGTGGTTGCCGCAAAACAGCACGGTGCCTACCGTTGGATATTCGGTTACGGCCACGCCGGCTCATACTACCACTTACACGGCTGTAATCAGTCGTGGTCCTTGTTCGCAAACCGTTAGTGCTATTGTTTGGGTGCTGGAGGACGGTTGCGGCGATGCGGATGTTTATATTCCCAACACATTTACGCCCAATGGCGATGGTGCTAATGATGTAATGTATGCGCGCGGAAATAAAATTACCACCATTTATTTTGCTATTTATAACCGTTGGGGAGAAATGGTTTTTGAAACCCGCGATAAAACCGTTGGGTGGGATGGAATTTATAAAGAGCGCCCGGCCGATGTAGGAGTTTTTGGATATTATGTAAAAGTAACTTGTTATAACGGCCTCGAGACTTTCAAAAAAGGGAATATTACCTTGATACGGTAAGAACTTTTTGTTCAACGTTCCTCTTTGTTAAACAAGGTTAATACCCGACATTCCACACCATTATCCCCT
Source organism: Sphingobacteriaceae bacterium (assembly GCA_023251725.1). Lineage (GTDB taxonomy): Bacteria > Bacteroidota > Bacteroidia > B-17B0 > Aurantibacillaceae > JAHEYG01. The sequence continues at coordinate 6,720 of JAHEYG010000025.1, forward strand.
AATTTTCACCTTTCATATAATTTAATAATAATTAGAGCTTCTTTAAGTAAATTTGCATAGTAAAAAAATGAACAAACATTTTTTATATATTATAATTTTATTCAGCGTTTATTTTTCGAAAGCGCAAATGGGTGGCGGTTGGCCGAGTGGCGGCGGTAATAGCGGCAGTATGGGCGACATGAGCAAACTCATTAAGGGTGGCGGTAAAAACCTTAACATCGCTCGTATGTACGGTAAAATTTTAGATGCAAAAACCAATAAACCGGTAGAGTTTGCTTCCGTTGCACTTTTTTGGTTTAATAAAGACAGTTTAATTGGCGGCGGAATGACGAAAGAGAACGGTGATTTCGCCATTGAAAATTTGCCACCTTATGGTGGTTACAGATTAAAAGTAAGTTTTATCGGATACAAAAATTTTGAAACAAAAGTTTACATCGTTCCTCCCAATAAAATAGATCAGGATTTAGGAGATTTAAAATTAGAGCAGGATGAAAAAATGCTGAAGGAAGTAGAAGTTACCACCGAGAAAGCAGCGTTTGTAATGAGCGTTGACCGTAAAATTTATAATGTAGATAAAGATATTTCGGTGAGGGGCGGAACAGCTTTGGATATAATGAAAAATATCCCGACTATAACGGTCGACGGAGAAGGAAATGCCACCTTGCGGGAAAGTACCGTACAAATTTATGTGGATGGACGTCCGACAACTTTAACGCTTCAACAAATTCCGGCTGACCAGATTGATCGTGTGGAAGTAATTTCAAACCCATCGGTAAAATTTGCGGCCAATACTACCGGTGGAATTTTAAATATTGTTTTGAAGAAAAATAGTAAACCCGGTTACAATGGAATGTTAATGGGAAATATTGGTACGAGTGATCGGTACGGCGGAATGGGAACCATCAGTGTAAAAGAGCAGCCTTTTAATGTGTCGTTAATGTACACTTACAATTCGCAGATGAATTATAATACCGGTTTTACCAAACGTACAGATTTATATAAAGGAACTGTACTCGATTATTTTAATCAGGATAATCTCACCACGATGGCCAATCATTTTCAGTTTGGGAGAATAGGCATTGATTATTTTATTAATAACCGAAACACCATTACAATTTCAGAAAATATTGTGGCCGGTAATTTTAACACCAGCGATGTTCAGAATTTTGATTTTTTAGATAAAAATTCCGCGAAGGTTAACGGCGGATTCAGAATTAATAATTCACAATCGTGGTTTCAAAATTACACCTCTCAGCTTTTATACAAAAAAACATTTCCAAAAGTGGGAAAAGAATTAACAGTGGATGTAAATCATAATTATGGAGTGGGCGGAAATAATTATCAATATAATACCCATAATAAAGATATTAACGGTAATGATCTTCCGTTTTCGCCCGACTTACAAAACAATTTAGGTAATTCAAATTCAAATCAATTTGTTTTTCAGATGGATTATGTTAATCCCATTACCGAAAAATCAAAGTTGGAATTAGGTTTGCGTTCGTTTTACAAAAATTCTTTAAACGATAATTATACAACTAATTACAGTTACGCCACTTCATCTAATACAAAAGACACTATTTTAAGTAATAAATATATTATCGACGATGTAGTTAACGCTGCCTACATTAATTATTCGAATTATACTTTTTGGAATATTGGTTATATGGCCGGTTTACGTTTTGAGCAATCTTTTTTTAAAGGCAATTTAGCCGATAAAAATAAAACCTTTCAATACATTTATCCCGGCGATTTAAATACCATTCAAAATTCATTGTTCCCGGCGATATTTCTCACAAAAAAATTCGGAAGCAAACACGAAGTGCAATTTAATATTTCCAGAAAAATTGATCGTCCCAATTTTTTTCAGGCCATGCCTTTTGTAATGTTCAGCGACAAAAAAAATTACCGCATTGGTAATCCGCTATTAAAACCTGAGTTTATTAATATTGTCGAAATAAATTATAACAATATGTTTGAAAAAGGAAACTGGCTGGTTTCGGCATATGGTCGTTATAGCGAACAGCCAATTACCAATATTGCTTATCAATCGGCGTTTGATTCTACTGTTTTGGTAAATACGTTTGTGAACGGACAAAATAGCATTCGCTACGGTCTCGAAAACACTATTAGAAGAACGTTCTTTAAGAAGTTGACGGCCACTGCAAATTTCGATGTGTTTTATGTATACTTAACCAGTGGTATCATAAATAACCAGCCGTCGACCGTTAGTCAGGGCTGGAGTTATAAAGGAAAATTAAATTTAAGTTATTCATTACCCTGGCAAATGACCTTGCAGATTAATGGAAATTACGAAGCACCGAAAGTTATTATTAACGGTACCGGTCGCGAGCAATATTTCATGGATATTTCGTTGAGTAAAATGGTGAGCACAAAATGGGTATTTAACTTAAATGTGAGTGATGTATTTAATACCAAATTTATGGGCACGCATTTAGCAACTGATTATTACACTCAGGATTTATCGCGCCGAAGAGAAATGCGTTATGTAAAATTTAGCGTTACTTATTTATTTGGTAAAATAGATGTATCTATTTTTAAACGCCGAAACCAAAAAGGAGGAAATCCTAACATGGGCGGAGGCGATGGATTAGATTTTTAATGAAACATATTATTAACATAGAAGGAATAAAACTTTACGCCTACCACGGTTGTTTAGAAGAAGAAGCAAAAATTGGTGGAAATTATATTGTTGATGTTTATATTGCTACTGATTTTTCGGAAGCTGCAAAAACAGATGACCTAAACAAAACCATTGATTACTGTGCGGTTTATGAAATTGTAAAAACCGAAATGGCCATTCGTTCAAAATTAATTGAGCAGGTTGGTGAACGCATTTATTCTAAAATAAAAAATAATTTTAATTCAATTATTTCTTTAAGAGTAAAAGTTACGAAATTGAATCCGCCCATTAATGGGGAAGTGGAGAGTGTTAGTGTTGAGGTTGGAGATTAAGTAAGAATATATTTTTGTCGGGGAAACCCATTCGAATCTGCACAGACAGTTACACTGAAGAAAATTAATTAGAAATAATAATCTTACTCGTAAAATTATCGCAACGCAAAAAATAAATTCCTGAAGCCCATCCGACGCAATTAATTTTTATTAATCCGGTTTCTTTAAATCTGTAAATTAATTGCCCGAACGAATTTGTTATTTCAATAACAGAATTATTATTGTCGGAAGTTTTTACATAAAAATAATTTGAAGAAGGATTTGGATATACTACCAATGAAGAATTAATATTTGTGAGTTCATTTATTCCCACCGGACAATTTGTAAGTTTAAATGTTGGAATTACAAAAGTTGTAAAGGTACCAACACCATCGGGGCAGCGCCCTGTGCTTACATCGGTGATTTGAGCTCCAAATCTTGCGCTATCCAAAATTGCTCCTGCCGGATTACTTAGCATAACACGATCGCCGGCTTGTGTTAATTTAAAATTGCAATGCACAAATGTAGCAGTGCTCACCGCTTTATCGGCCCAAACAATTAAATAACTATACGCCGGAATAAATGAATTTTTTGGGAAACAAAATTTTCCGTGGTAGGCAAAATCATTGGTTAAATACAATCCTGTCATATCCAACATGCTGTTTGTGGAATTATAAAATTCTATCCAATCGGCATTTAATAAATATTCGTTCTTAACTCCATTTAAATTATTCGCAATAAATTCATTTATTTTTACTTGTCCGGGTCCCGCTACCGGTATTCCCACTAAAGTATAAAATTCGTGTTCGGCTCTTTGCGGCGAAAACATTCCGGCATTATTATTTTCGGCGTAAATATAATATTGCGCTTGTCCCGACGAAAACACAAACGGTGCGCCGTAAACATTATCTCCGGCGGGCCCGTCGTTGTGCAAACCGTCGTCGTACATTAACACCCTGGTAAATCTATCTGAATTAAAATATCTGTAACCCAAATAAACGGCATTGGTATTCGTGTTTAATACTTTGGCGGTAATAGTAACCGTGCTGTTAATTGCCGGGGTTAAGGAGCTGGCCGTTATGAGCGAAATAGCCGGTGTAGTGTAAGTAAAATCGGGGGTAGATTGTAAATAAGCGATACGTGAAGCCATTAAGGTGGAGATACCCGGTACCGAATAACTTCCAACAGAAACATTAGTATTCATGCCATTTTGAAATTGCGGGTAGGTATAAAATTTAAAAGGATCAGACTGCACGGCGGTATCAATTACACTTTGCATTTGCGCCGCCATAGTAGTGTAAGAATTACTCACAAACATTTCGTTTAAAATGGTGCGCATGTGTGCAATGTACATACGTTTAAACATCGGATTATTTTGCACCGCATTTATCAGCGGCCAGTATTGATCGGCTGAATGTATGTTGGCAGTTAAAGTTTGTAAATTAGCGATCGGCAAACTGCCCATACTAGTATTGCTGAATCCCACAAAAGGAAATCCGCCAAACGACATATTTAAATCCCACACAATTGGATTGTAGCGGGCATTATTATCTTTATACAAATAATAATTTTGGGCAAAAACTCCCATATAACTATCCAAATTCACCAACACATTATCAAAAGCTAACATCCAGATGGCTCTGTCCATATCCATCGCTGTTTCAATATTAGCTGTAACATTTGTTACTGTATTAGTAAAAGCCACTAAATTATTCCATCCCACATTTGATTTTAACTCGTAATAATTATAATAACCGCTGCTGTCGATTGCCAATGGTATATTTTTTAAATTACTTTTTGTACTAGGACCTGGAACAACAACAGGATTGCATTTAAAAAAATTGCCGGAAGAGGAATAAAAATGATCGTAACAAAATTGTTTGTTAACGGCTTCGTCGTTGGCATAAACTCCTCTGTAAGTTGCGTTAATGTATAATTGCGCAAAATTGGCGCGCGGACAATCCATATAATTTTTAAGAATGCTGTAAGACAATACTTCGCGAATCATCGAAGGATCGGCGTAGCTGTTACCTAATTTTACATCGGCAAATCCCTGATGATTTTGATTCTTAAAAGCATTCAGCGTAATGTGTAAAGGATTTTTGTTATAAGTAGAATCATAAGAACTGCTGCCTTTATATCTTACGCCAACGCTATCGTATTGTATACCGTTAATTTTTACCCATAGCGCCATAATGTCGCCACCCTTCCCGTATTTGGCGGTATCCATTTGGTAATCCCAATTAGCTTGAAGGAATTTAATTTCTATTTTTTGAAGTGTATTGAGATTGTAAAAAGTAGTTTGCGCATTTAGTTTTATAATGCATAGCAATAAAAGTGGAAATAAAATTTTCTTAAAAAACATTTGTGCAGTAAAATTATTCAATTACTAATTTGGCAGTACTTTTTAAACCGCTTGAGTTTATTACCGAAACGTAATAAATTCCTTCAGCCAAATCGTTCTTATCAATTTTTAAACTGCTGCTCGTGTAGTTGTAATAAGACCGTAAGGTTCGTCCTACAACATCATTAATTGAAATAGTATAATTATCGTTTTTATAAAGTTGTAAAGTGGCGTAGCTATTAGTAGGATTAGGATAAAGATTTATATTTTGGGAATTTGTATTTTCTTTTATCCCCGCGAATGAGTAGCAACTATAGCAACCCGAAAAACATATAGCAGGAAGTACAGTGTCTTTTGTAACGGTAATGCTCCTGTGAGTATTTACCTGACACGAAGGCGGAACGTTTTCTGTATTGGATAAAAGATTTCCATTGTAATATTTAAATTCGTAAGTCCCATTTACTACGTAAGCAATTACTTCTATTGTATCAATCCCAAAACTATACATGATATTATTTTTTGTATTCCATTGGCTAGCTTGAAAATTTCCGGCAACATGTACTCCTTTGGAGGAAATATTTCCTGTATTAGTCATATTCACTAAAAAACGAATAAGCGATTTTCCTGCAGGCGCATTGCCCGAAAAAATTACCGCGCCTACATCTGTTGTGTCGTTCTTCAACGAATCAACATACAACCAGCGATTAGCATTCCATATATCTACTCGCGATTCAAGCGGAACAAATTCTACTTCGTAGGATTTATCACCATTAATAAAGGTGTATTCATATTCTAAAAAAGCAGGAATAGTTACAATAATACTATAAATGGTGCTGGTTCCTTCTTGCGTAAGTAAAGTTAATGCAGGATCCAAATTTGCAGTGTATCCGGCCGCCGTTTGAAAAGTTCCCATCACATGCACACCGTTAGTACTCGTTACGATTCCGGCCATATCTACCGAAAATTTTACTTTTTTAGCAAAGCCCGAATAAGCAAATGCCATCGCGGCGATAACAAATAAAAATTTTCTCATAATAATTTTATTTAATTAAACTTATTTTTTTATTGATGGTTCCATTTTTTTCAGAAACAATATTCATATAATAAATTCCCGATTCAAGAGCCGAAAGATCAATGGTTTTAATATTATTTACCTGTAAAACTATTTTCCCGAAACTATCGAATAAAATAATTTTTATTTTTTCAAATTGGTCGCTACCTGTTTTTATCGTAATTATTCCATTGCTGGGATTAGGATAAATGGTGATTTGATCATTAATTGTATTTAAAGAAGCAATTCCCAAAGGGCCCATAAAATTATAACCTGCCGAATAAGCATAAACACAACCGTAAATATCTGTTACTCTCACTACGTAAATCCCGTTTACACCCGGGGTGTAAGTCTGACTTGTTGCACCCGCCAATAAATTTCCATTCTGATACCATTGGTAAGTTACACCGGTTGTCGAAACTAAATCAGCACCGCTTAAAGTTATTGTTGGTTGCAAGGGCGCTGCGTTATTTATGTAACAAGTAGTATAACGGTGTGCTTGCGGTGTACTGCCTGCGGTGTTTTTTGTCCAGATAGTATTACCCAGCGGATCAATTTCGTAAATGGTTCCTGCCGTTGCCAAACAAATCATTTGATTGCCATTCGGAAACTGATCTGAACTTCCCATGTTGCTGGTATATCCCGTTGAACTGTGACGTAATGTAAAACTGGTAGGGTTAAATTGTATTCCGGGAGTATAAGTGTAATTATAATTGCTTCTTGGCACAGTTACTTGGTCAATAGCGGTTTTTGGTCCGGCAAGGCCTGCATTATTTACTCCCACTAAATATCCTGCATTAGGCGAACCTTCAGGTATCCAATGCGCATCGTGTGTAACATTTAATATTTTTGTTCCTGCGGCCTGATAGGCAAGAGGATTTCCCCAACGGTATAAAAAATCGCCACCCATTCCTGAATTACCTCCGGCATGACTTGCTGCTTGCGCAGTTGTTGTGCTGTGATCAATTACATACCACTCGTTCATCCAATGAGAACTTATTGTAATTTGATCGAGTATGGGATTGTAGTCGATGCCATTCATGTGCATCCAATCTTTTTGTGTAAGATAATTTATATTGAGCAATTGCGGATTGTTTACAATAGATGTCTGATAATTTCCTCCGCCAACAATTGCATTTTGAACTAAATGATCCCACACATTCCATTGCCAAACAATTTGAGCCGAATTGGTACCGATTGGTTTTAATTCAAGAACTTTTTCAGCCCAAATGGTAATTGCAGAAGTACAACCGGCATTAGTTGCATCAGTAGGAGTTTTTACATCGTAACTAATTACAAGTACATTTCCATTGGGTAACGGACAATGATCGTGATGTAAACAATAAGTGGACGACGAATAAGTATAATCCCACAAAATAGTTCCGGCGTAATTTATTTTTTGGATTCTTCCAGTCATTCCGCCACCGGTTAAAATATTTCCGGGATTATTAACACTTCTCCAGATATCGCCGCCGGGCATCATGTGCGCCGAGTACCCCGTACCGCCGGTGAAGGCCCAAGTTTTTACATTAATGTTATTGGTATCTATTAAATAGCCCATGGTAGAACCCATATTGCTGTATAGTGTGAGTCCGTTCCACTGTTGCGCCGATAGGCCGGTAAGAAATAAAGATAAAATTCCCGAATAGATTAAGTATAAGTTTTTTTTCATAAAAATATTTTTTCTGATTTTATTTGGTTAGACGTTCATTAAATTTAAATCCTTCGGGGGGAGGATTAATAAAAGTCTAAGTTACATAAATTATAGCACAAAAATGAATTTTTAAGGATATTACTAATGAAATTGTGACATTGATAGCTAAAAATTTTTAGGTAGAAAATGAATATTCTCGGTTTTTCAATTTTTTTCTGTATTTCCGCATTTTTTATATACATTAGTTAAAGAAATTGATATAAAAGTATTATTAAAAGTGCTGAGTTAATTAAAAAAAAGAAAGTGGAATTTAAATTAAGAAATAAGGTTCTGGTTATAATACTATTTGTATTACTTGCAAAAATAAGTAAATCGCAACTTATTTTTACCACTGCCGGAAACGGTGTTCAGGGATTTTCGGGCGATGGTGCACTTGCGATTTATGCTCAAATGAAACAGGCTACTTCTGTAGCCGTGGATGCTTCAGGTAATATTTACATTGCCGATTATATTGATAGCCGAATAAGAAAAGTAAGCACCTCTAATATAATTACAACTATTGCTGGAACCGGCACAGCCGGACTTTCGGGAGATGGAGGATTAGCCATTAATGCCAAATTAAATAATCCGGCCGGAATTTCGGTGGATGCGGCAGGAAATATTTACATCGCCGATTTTTCGAATAACAGAATAAGGAAAATAAATACTTCGGGTATAATAAGCACCATTGCCGGATACACAACGGCTCCGGGCTTTTCGGGTGATGGAGGAATAGCCACTTCTGCGCAACTTTCGGGACCTAACGGTGTGGTGGCAGATGCTGCAGGAAATATTTTTATTGCCGATTATTATAATAACAGAATTCGAAAAATAAATACTTCGGGTTTTATCAACACCATTGCAGGAACGTCAACGGCAGGTTATTCGGGAGATGGCGGACCGGCAACAGCAGCAAAAATTAATGCACCGGCAGCCATCATAAAAGATGCGACCGGAAATATTTATTTTGCGGAATATTTAAATCATTGCATTCGAATGATTGATCCATCTGGAATTATTTCAACTTTTGCAGGCACCGGTGGCGTTTCGGGATTTTCGGGTGATGGTGGTCCTGCCATCGCAGCAAAACTTTTTGATCCGGCCGGATTAATTATGGATGCAACAGGAAATATGTTTATTGCCGACTCTTATAATAATCGCATTAGAAAAGTAAATGTTTCGGGAAACATAAGTACCATTTGCGGAACCGGTGCGGCAGGTTATTCGGGCGATGCGGGCTCTGCCTCCTTAGCAAAAATTTACCGACCTAACGGTGTGGCAACAGATGTTTCCGGAAATGTTTTCATTGCCGATTTAGGAAATTACCGTGTGCGGGTAATATGTTTAGCAAGTTGTCCTATTGGAACAGGCACTGAATTTATTTTGAGCGGTGTTAGTGGTGGAGAGGTGTTGGGGGTAAAGCTGTATCCTAATCCCAGTAATGGAATATTTAATTTACAAAAAGATTCTGACGGTGATGCGGAATTATTAATTTTTAATGGTTTGGGTCAGATGGTACATGAACAAAAAGTGATTCAGGGGATAAACTCTGTTTTTACGGTCGGACTGTCCAACGGTTTATATAGCTATATTTTGATGCAAGATTACCGGAAGACCGGCTCCGGAAAGCTTGTAATCGAATAATTTTCACGAATGCTACAATTCGTAGCAATCAAAATGTGATATCTCGCCTAACTTTGTTATGAATACCAAACATTGTTAGAACTTACCGATACATATTTTAAGGGTCGCGGCTCTCAGGTGAATCCAAATAATAAATTCATCAGGCATCGTTATGTGCAAGAATACATGGAAGTGTTGGATGAAGAATTTTTGCTGAACGAAAAAACGGAGATCATTTATACGCATCCCAAAACAATTATTAATAAAGTTGAAAGCACCGATATTGGTTTGGCTTATTCTTTAAATCCATATCAGGGGTGCGAACACGGCTGTGTGTATTGTTATGCACGCAACACTCATGAGTATTGGGGTTACAGCGCGGGTTTGGATTTTGAGCGTAAAATAATTGTGAAACAAAACGCAGTGGCAGTTTTAGAAAAACAATTTAGCAATAAAAACTGGAAACCAAAACCCATCATGCTTTCAGGAAATACGGATTGTTACCAGCCTGTGGAGCGACAATTAGAAATTACCAGAAAGATTTTACAGGTATGTTTAAAATACAAACACCCCGTGGCGCTCATTACAAAAAATGCTTTAATACTTCGCGACCTTGATATTTTAAGTGAATTATCAAAACACAATTTAGCGTACGTGATGGTTTCAATTACCGGAACCGATGAAAGTGTGCGGCAAAAATTGGAGCCAAGAACCGCGACTTACAGAAATCGTTTTAAAGTTTTGGAAGCCTTGTCAAAAAATAATATTCCTTGCGGTGTAATGGTAGCGCCTATCATTCCGGGCATCAACAATCACGAAATCCCTGAAGTATTACAATTAGCGGCTAATGCAGGAGCAAGTTCAGCGGGCTTCACAATCGTAAGATTAAATGGCGCCATCGGGCCGATTTTTAAAGATTGGTTGCAAAAAAATTTCCCCGACAGATCCGATAAAGTTTGGAATCAGATTTGTGATAGTCATGGCGGAAAAGTAAATGACAGCAGATTTGGCGTTAGAATGCGCGGAGAAGGAAAAATGGCAGAAAGCATAAAGCAATTATTTTTGCTTTCAAAAAATCGTTTTATGCCCAACGAAAATAAATTTGAATTTGATTGTAAGATTTTTAATTATAAAGCCGGTGAAGCACAGCTGAGTTTATTTTGAGAATAAAAATTCCCCTTAAAAAATCATTTTATCTTAAAATTCTCCTGCCTCCCGCCGCGTTGGCTTGCGCTATGGCAGGCAGGCAATTCTTCATTCTTAATTCTGCATTCTCAATTATCGTATCAGCATAACATGCCCGTCAAACTCATGATCTTTATCATAAATATCTTTTACAAAAACTTTCCATACATAAACATCATCGGTGGCATCGGTACCATATAATTTTCCATCCCAGGCACCGTTAATGTCATTGGTTTTAAAAACAGTCACACCCCAGCGGTCAATAACCTGAAAATTATATTTTTCGCTCGACCAACCAGTGCCTTTAGGTTTAAAAACATCGTTGTGCGTATCTTCATCAGGCGTAAACGCATTAGGCGCCCAAAAATTAAATCCTTCGGTAATACATAATATTTTTTGTGTGCTGTCGGAACAAAACGTTTCATTAGAAACAAATAATTTAAGTGTATAACATCTGGCTTCCAAAAATGTATATTGCACAATAGGATTGTAAGAAAGTAAATTGCCATCCATTACCCAGGTAAATTGCGAAGCATTAATAGAAGAATTTTTAAATTCAGCATCGGGCGAATTCAAATCAATTATATCGGGTGTGTAAATAAAATCGGCTTTTGGTTTGGGGTACACTGTAATTAAATTTGGTTTTATTAAACTTGTTTTACAGCCGTGTATATCGGTAATAGTCATATTTACTGTATAATTTCCGGCTTTAGTGTAACAATGATTCACGACAGGGCTCACTACCGGACTCGCAAAATCACCGAATGTCCAGTAGGTTGTATTGGTTCCTGTTGTTGTAGTGCTAAATTGTACACATAACGGTACACAGCCTTTTGTAGTGTTCGCTACAAAACTTGGAACCGGTGTTGGCCAAATATTTACATTAACTGTAGTTGAAATGGGTGTAGTGCCGCAGCCGTCGCTGATAAACACCGTATACACTGTTGTACTTTGTAAGGAAACCGTTATGCTTTGCCCGCTTAAAAACCCTGGCATCCATGTATAGTTATAATTTCCGTTGCCACCTGTAGCATTCACAGAAATGGCAGTCGTTACATTAGGACAAACGGTAAGAGAGTTAGTTCCTGCTATAATGCTCAATGGCGCACTTACGTTTACCGTGAAAAGTTTTACAGCGTTACAACCTTTCGAATCGGTTACGGTTAATTGATAGCCTGTGTTTACCGTTGGCGAAACGGTTACCGCGGCTCCTGTTAAACCTCCCGGCGTCCAGTTATAGGTATATCCCGGGGTTCCGCCGCCGACTGTACTTGTTATCACACCGTTAGCTCCCGAACAAATAATGCCGGGCACCGTAACGCTCACCGTTAAAACGGGAGGTTCAGTAATGATCACATTTGTAAAAGTATAACATCCCAGGGGATCGGTAACTTTCACCGTATATTGCCCGGCGCACAAACCTCCCACAGTTGCTAACGTTCCCGAAGGAATGCCAATCCAGTTAAATGAGTACGGTCCGCCACCACCTACAATTCCCGCTGTAGCGGAACCATTACAACCTCCATTACAACTGGTGTTAATTACCGCCGTAATTTGCGGATTAAGATTACTGATGTTTCCTATTGTAAAGGCCGACTGTGTTTTACAACCGTTAGCATCGGTAATAAAACAAGTGTAATTTCCGGCAGCTAAATTTGTAGCCACTGAATTGGTTTGAGCGGGTACAGTTGTCCAGCTATACGAATAAGGCGTGGTTCCTCCTGATAAAGTTACTGTAGCAGTTCCGTCCGCATTCACGCAAAATTCATCTTTTTGTGCTTTCACAATAAAAAACGGGCTCGGCTGCGTCACCGTAAAACTTTGAGTTTTTGTACAACCAATGGCATCCTTAATCGTTAAAGTATAATTACCGGCCACAATGTTAGAAATACTGCTCGGAAAAAAATTTCCCGGAACCCAAGTGTACGAATACGCGGGCGTTCCTCCGGCAACCATTACCGAAGCGCCTCCATTGGTAAAACTATTGCAAGTTACATTGGTAATATTTAAAGTGGTAGTCATTGATGGAGGCTGCGTTAAATTTAAAGTTTGCGTAAACGCGCAGGAATTTGCATCTTTTATGGTTACCGAATAATTTCCGGCCGGCATGTTATTTAATGTAGTGGATGTTCCTGCCAAGGGCGACCACGAATAAGTGAAAGGACCTAATCCACCAGTAACAGAAACCGTAGCGCTGGTTAAACTGCCAAAACATTTTATAGGGACAGAATTTATATTGGCACTCATAGAGGGCGGTGCTGTTAGGGTTGTTGTAGCAGGATAAGTACAGCCGTTTCCGTCAATAAGAATAAGCGAATAAGTCCCGGCCACTAAATTTGTTATAGTGGGAGAGTTGGGCGCAGCCGGAGTCCAAGAATAAGTATAGGGAGGCGGCGGACTACCTGTAATGATGGAGGCAATGATCTGACCGTTATTTCCACCAAAACAAGAAACATTAGTTGTAGCTAAATTTAAAGTGACTCCTGTATTATTTAAGATTAATAAATTTGTACTTCCGGTACAACCAAAAAGATCGGCAACAAGTATGGTATAATTTCCGGGGGCTAATCCAACTGCAACGGAAGCGCTTCCGCCGGTAGGTAACCAAGTATAGGTGTAGGGTGGAGTACCCGGACCAGGAAAAACATTTACTGTGGCAGTAGCAAGCGATGTAAAACAATTGAGTGGCGAATTGGAGGCGATAACCGGAAGACTACATTGTGAACGCATTTGTCCCGAATTAAAAAGCAAAAACATAAAAAGCTCGGCCAACAAAAGTGGTCTTAAAAAAAAGTACTTATTTTGCGCAGAACGGAGCATAATTTTGCTAGTGTAAAATTAAAATTTTTTACGACATTTTTAGGTTTCTTTTAATAACTGGCAGAGCTAATTCAATAAGTGGTTGGGTATTTGGGCAAAATTAGTGTTAAAACTCACTTTTTAAGTGAAATTCTACCTCTGGAAACTTCTCTTGAGCCATTTGTAATAACCACGGCGACTCGGCTAAAAAAACAGGACGTTCTTCTTTATCGTAGGCAATATGGGCAGCGCGGTCGTGCATAAAATTTTCTAATTTCTTTTTATCGGGACAGCTCATCCAAAGTGCTTTATGCAAATTAATTTGATCGAAACTACAAGTAGCATTATATTCTGATTTTAAACGGTGTTGAATCACTTCGAATTGTAAAGCGCCCACAGTTCCTAAAACTTTTCTTCCGTCAATTTTTTTGGTGAATAATTGTGCCACTCCTTCGTCGGTTAATTGTTCTAATCCTTTTTGCAATTGTTTCGATTTCATTGGGTCGAGATTAGTAACGTAACGAAATAATTCGGGCGAAAAACTAGGAATGCCTTTGTAATTAAAATCGGCACCTTCGGTAAGTGTATCTCCAATTTTAAAATTTCCGGCATCGTATAAACCAATTACATCTCCGGGGAAAGCTTCATCAATGACTGATTTTTGCTGGGCCATAAACGCGGTGGGATTACTGAAACGAACTTCTTTTTTATCGCGTACCAAATAATAATATTTATTTCTCTCAAATTTTCCGGAACAAATTCTTAAAAATGCAATTCTGTCGCGATGTTTCGGATCTAAGTTAGCATGAATTTTAAAAATAAATCCGCTGAATTTATTATCATCGGGTTGGATAATTCCGTGATCGGTATCTCTTTCTATAGGGTGTGGGGCTATTTCTACAAAACAATCGAGTAATTCATTGATTCCAAAATTATTTACTGCGCTGCCAAAAAAAACGGGACTGATGTTCCCATCTAAATATTTTTGTTTATCTAATTTATCATAAACGCCGTTGAGCAATTCAACATCTGCGCGCAGTTGTTTTGAAAAATCTTCACCAATAAATTTTTCAAGTTCGTTGGTGGTGAGATCGCTTATCTGATGGGTTTCTTCTACTTTGGTTTTACTTTCGCCTGTAAATAAATTTAAAGTTTTCTCAAATAAATTATAAACGCCTTTAAACGATTTACCAATACCGATTGGCCAGGTGAGCGGGCACACTTTTATTTTTAATTCTTTTTCAATTTCATCCAATAAGTCAAACGGACTTTGTCCCTCGCGATCGAGTTTATTTATAAAAACAATTACCGGTGTTTTTCGCATACGGCAAACTTCCAATAATTTTCGTGTTTGCGGTTCAACCCCTTTTACGCAATCAATTACCATTATTACACTGTCAACTGCTGTTAGCGTGCGATAAGTATCTTCGGCAAAATCTTCGTGTCCGGGTGTATCTAAAATATTTACTTTATAACCTTTGTAATCGAAGGCCATTACAGATGTAGAAACAGAGATTCCGCGTTGTTTTTCTATTTCCATGAAATCGGAAGTAGTTGATTTTTTTATTTTATTGGATTTAACTGCGCCGGCGCTTTGTATGGCGCCTCCGAATAGTAATAGTTTTTCGGTGAGCGTAGTTTTACCGGCATCGGGATGGGCGATGATGGCAAATGTGCGGCGGCGATTTATTTCTTCGGTAAAAGTCATATTTTAAGGATGCGAAGATAAGTATTTAATGTTATAGGGTGATAAGGTTAAAGGGTTAAAAGGTTATTTTGTTTGTGGGCATTAATATTAGTTTAATCTAAATTTTGTTTTAGTTTAAAATTGTATTTTTTTAATCGAAAAATTATTATAAATTTGATATAATTAAAATTCAAGCGAATGAAAAAACTTTTACTTATTTCATTTATTGCCATAACCTTTGTAAATAATAAAAACGTATTTGCACAAACTCCTTCTTTAATAAAAGATATTTATGTTGGGGCTAACCAAAGTAATTCGGCGCTTAATGGTGTTGCTTATGGTAGCGGAATAATTTTTACAGCCGATAACGGAATTAATGGTTCCGAAATTTGGTTTAGCGATGCTTCCGTTGCAGGAACAAATATGATTAAAGATATTAATCCCGGTACTACAGGTTCCAATCCTTTGAGTTATTTTTCTTACAATTCAAAATTGTTATTTACAGCAAATGATGCAAGTGGGAGGGAACTTTGGATAACTGATGGAACTTTATCAGGAACCAATCTGGTGAAAGATATTAATCCGGGAGCGGCTGGTTCTAATCCGGCTAATTTTAATTCGTTCGGACTCAATGTGCTTTTTGTTGCTTCAACAGTGGCCGAAGGAGGAGAATTGTGGCTGACTAACGGTTCGGCAGGAGGGACAGTTCTGGTAAAAGACATTTGGCCGGGTATTGCCGGTTCAAATATTGTTCAGGTTACTAATTCGGGGTTGGGTTATGTTTATTTTGTGGCCAATAATGGCGTTAACGGAGAAGAATTGTGGGTGAGCGATGGGAGTGTGGGCGGAACAGTTTTAGTAAAAGATATTTTTCCGGGTACAGGCACTTCCAATATTCAAATCTGTAAAATGGCGGGCGGACTTTTGTTTTTTATTGCCGACAATGGAGTTAATGGAAAAGAATTGTGGAGAAGTGACGGAACTACAGCAGGAACGTTTATGACGAAAGATATTAATATAGGAATTGCCAATACATTTTCGGGCAATCCTTACACAATAGTTTACAACAACAAATTATTTTTTATGGTGTTTGATCCCTCTAATGGAAATGAAATGTGGGAAAGCAATGGAACTTTCGCAGGAACTGTAGTTAATAATTTAACTCCCGGAAACGGTGGAACTAACTTTGTTTCTAACTTGTATATTTACAATAACAATTTATATTTCCTGGTTAAAAAAGCCACTAACGACACCATGATATTTTACGATGTGTTAAATAATGTAACTAATTGCAGTGTCGTTAAAAAATTTACCGGACAAATATCTTCTGATTTTTACAATTTCATCCAAACAGATAATTCTAAATTTATTGCGTTAAATACCAATGTAGCTTGTATTTCCACCAGCGGCGAAAACTTTTTTGTGTCGGACGGAACGGCCTTGGGTTCTAATATTATTACCAGCAAAGAGTTTTGTTTTAATTTCGCTAATAGCGTAACAAAAATTCCTTTCATTGCTAATTCCTGGATTTATCCCATCGATAATGGTACCGGCGATAAAGAATTAAATACAATTAATTATTTTACGGGAACCCCTAATCTCATTAAAAATATAAATCCCACCGCCAATTTTAATGCCGCTTTTAATTCGTGGAATTATAAAAATTATTTTTTAAACAATAAGTATTATTTTCTGGCCAACGATGGAAGTACCGGTTCTGAATTGTGGGTAACTGACGGAACCAATGGAGGTACCAATTTAACCCTTGATATTTTTCCGGGAATAACTAACGGTCCGGTGTCGACCAACGGCGACTTTACCGCTATTGTTACCGCTAATAATATTTTCTTTTACGCCAACAATGGAAGTACCGGCCGTGAATTATGGGCTTTACTTCTTGCAACAAGCCTAAAAGAAAATCAGAATAAATTATTTGAGAATGTGTTTTTATTTCCTAACCCTGCCAACGAAAGCATTAATTTTAATTTGAGTACTGAATATTTTAAGGAAGTGAAAGTGGAATATGTAATTTATAATTCTGTTGGACAAGAATGCGAAAAGGGAAGATTGTTTGAAAATAAAATAAGTATTTCCACTTTGGCGGACGGGTTTTATAACATCAGTTTAAAAACGCCTCAAAAAACGACGGTGCTTAAGTTTATTAAGAATGAATAACTGTTGATAAACAATTTCAAAATTATTTTTTACGATGAGTAGTAAGTTTTCTTTATTACTATTTTTGAATTCATGAATACAGTTTCATATTCTAAACTTACTTCCATTCATTCTGATTTTTTTCAGAATATTGTTGGGAAAGATTTTAGTTCTCAATCTAAAGAACAATTCGAAAAATACGGTCGCGATGAAACGGAAGATTTAGTTTACCATCCCGAAATTGTTTTGAAACCGCAAACGGTTGAACAAATTTCAAAAATTTTAAAATATTGTAACGAACAAAAAATTCCGGTAACCACGCGCGGTGCAGGAACGGGATTAAGCGGCGCAGCATTGCCAATTAAAGGTGGCGTTTTGCTGAGTATGGAAAAATTTAATAAGATTTTAAATATTGATTCGCGAAATTTGCAGGCCACCGTTGAACCCGGAGTAATAAATTATATTTTTCAGGAAGAAGTAAAAAAGCAAAATTTATTTTACCCGCCCGATCCTGCGAGCTGGGGAAGCTGCAGTTTGGGGGGAAATATTGCGCACAGCAGTGGTGGACCAAAAGCGGTGAAATACGGCACCACCCGCGATTATGTTTTAAATTTAGAAGTGGTTTTACCCAACGGTGAAATTATTTGGACCGGCGCCAACACGTTAAAATATTCAACAGGATATAATTTAACGCATTTATTTATTGGGAGTGAAGGAACTTTAGGTGTAGTAACAAAAATTGTTTTCAGATTAATTCCATTACCGAAACACGATGTTTTAATTTTGGTGCCGTTTATGAGCGCCGAAAAAGCCTGCGAAGCGGTGGGAGAAGTTTTTAAAGCAGGAATTACACCTAGCGCCATGGAATTTATGGAACGCGATGCCATTAACTGGAGTATTAAATATGCAGGCGAAGTAAATTTTAAAATAAAACCCGAATGGGAAGCATTGCTTTTAGTGGAGGTGGATGGAAATAATTTAGATGTGCTTTTAAATGATTGCGAAATTATGAGTGGGATAATGCAGCAACATAATTGCGACGAAATTTTATTTGCAGATAGTGCGGATCAAAAAGCGGCGCTTTGGAAAATTAGAAGAAAGGTGGGAGAAGCAGTAAAAAGTAATTCGGTTTACAAAGAGGAAGACACCGTTGTGCCGAGAGCAGAATTACCAAAACTTTTGAAAGGTGTAAAAGAAATTGGAAAAAAATATGGGTTTTCTTCGGTGTGTTACGGGCACGCGGGCGACGGAAACCTCCACGTAAATATTATTAAAGGTGAGTTAAGCGATGAAGTGTGGGACAAAACTATTTCGAAGGGAATAACAGAAATTTTTAATTTGTGCAAAAATTTAGGTGGAACCATTAGTGGCGAACATGGAATAGGATTAGTACAAAAACCTTATATGAATATTATTTTTCCGGAGCATCAGTTGCAAATAATGAAAGGAATAAAATTAGTGTTTGATCCGAATTATATTTTAAATCCCGGAAAAATTTTTGACTAGAGCCACGAATTTCACGAATTAGCACGAATCTGTGTGTATGATTCGTAGTCTTAATTTAAGAGATTGCTTTATAGTATTGTAAGATCTTTCCCTTCCCAAATTAATTCATTGTAGTTACAAGAAATATGAAATTTAATTCTACCATCTGGTAATTTATCTTGTGTAGTAAATGTAGGAACATTAATTGAAATGGTATCTGCTAAAATTTCTTTATCATCCACAACAACACGCCAGAATAGCGTCCCGGTGTTTTCGGTATTGTAACGAATTTTTAATAATTTTTTTTCGACCATGAGTAAATGTAATGAAAATTTAGGCCACGAATTACACTAATTATCACAAATGACGAATAAAAAATTACAACACACAGATTAGTGAAAATTAGTGTAATTAGTGGCTGAACAAGGCCACGAATTTGCACGAATTAGCACAAATATTTAGAATAAACATACACACACAGATTAGTGAAAATTAGTGTAATTAGTGGCTGAATAAAGCCATTTGAACGTTATTGGTGTATTTTCCATCCGGTTGTTTTACCGCTTTTATATTAATACCTTCAGTTACAAATTCTAATTTTTTGTACAGATTAATTGCTTTGGAATTGTGTTCTCCAACATTTAAAATTATTTTTTCAATTTTGGGATTGTGTTTTGCAAATGAAATCAATTGAAGTAAAAGTTCTTCACCAATTTTTTGCCTGTGAAAGTCGGGATGAATTGCTAAAGCAAATTCGCCGGTATGAGACGCTTTTTTCTTTTTGTGCGTTTCAAAATGAATTATCCCTACAATTTTAGCATTTGATTCGGCTATCGCTAAAAATCCGGTATCGGAATTATTGAAACTATTAATCCAGTTTTTTTGTTCTTCAATTGTTGGATGAAATTCTTCGGGAGTAGTTAAAACAACATCACTAAAAGTTTTTAAAATAAGAGTTGAGTAGGCAATAATAGATTCTGCATCTTCTAAAGTAGCTTTTCTTATAATAATTTCATTTCCACCGGGCGAATTGAATTTTTTCAAAATCATTTTACTACTTCATATATTTATTTTTTACCTCGCTGTACGAAGGAAAATTATTATGGTGCCAGTTCATGATAACCGTTCCGTATTTCATTAAAATTAATCCGGGGTTACTTCTGATCATGGTTTTTAAAACAATAGCATCCACACTCGCAAAATCGTACATCGCCTGATGGGCGTGTTTAAATTCGTCAATTTCTTTATTACTTGAGGCTGTAAGCGCCAGAATTTTTTTTCCGTCTTTGGTCGCAAGATTATAAAAGTCATTCATCTTCGCGTGAAGCGATGCATTGTCATCCGTCTTTTTTAAATCGTAACACACAATTAAAAAACTGTAATCTTTATTATTTAAAACGCTGTCGGTAATATTTACCCCATCTAAATTACTTATTGTGAAATCGGTAATTTTGGGAGGATCAATGGCATCTTTTATTAAAATATTGGTGGTGGCAAACCATTTCCAATTCAAAGTATCCTGCCATGGATAATTTTTCATGTTAAATTCTTTTTTCTCGTGCGTTTTTAAATTTTCGTAAATAAATCCCGATTCATATATGGCCGGCGAATAAGTTGGCCCGGCTTTCATGTTTTCATTAATACTCATTCCAACAGCGTAAGCTCTGAAATCCAATGGCGGTAAATTTCTATAAGCATAAATAGGAAATGCAATCGCGGCCACGCTAAAAATTACAAACAACGAACTTTGCAAGGCCGGAAAAAATAAATCATTAATGTGTTCTTTGCCCGAAAATAATAAGGTGATTAAAATTAACAGCGCAATATCTTTCCAAAAACTTTCCCATGGTTTTAATTTTAAAAAATCGCCAAAACAACCGCAATGCGTTACTTTATTATAGCAAGCCGAATAAAAAGTTAAGAAGGTAAAAAACACGATCTGCGCAAACAATAACCATAAAGTTAAATTTCTTCTGTAACCAATCAATAACATAAATCCCAACATCATTTCACTCACACAAATAATTATGGCAATTGGTAAGGCAATGCTTTTCATCCCTTCGAATAAAGATAAACCGGTGTCGCCATGAAAAACTTCAAAATATTCTTCGAGCTTATAAGAAAATCCCAGCGCATCATTGGCTTTAATAAATCCCGAAAAAATAAATAATCCTCCCACTAAAAAACGTGCAATGTGCGTTAACCATGGCCAGCGACTAATAATAGGCGAACCATTTATTAATACTAAAAGTATAACCAGAATAATTGATAAAGTGGTTTTGCTAAAGCAAGGCGGACAAATAAAATAGAACAAAGCCGCCAAACCAATTGACCATACTGCGCGAAATAATTTTGAGGATAATAATTTTTCCATGGGGATATATTTTATTTGAATATTATCAAATATAAAGCCATACAATCATAAAAAATAAAGGTTTTGGTTTTTTTAACTAACAAATTTGTTAACGAATTGTTATCGTGAGTATTTAAACAGAGGGGGAAAGATCGAGTTTTATGAGGGCAAATACGGCGTAATTCATCATGTCCATATAATTAGCATCAACGCCTTCCGAAATTATGGTTTTCCCCATATTATCTTCAATTTGCTTTACGCGGAAAATTTTCATTAAAATTAAATCTGTTAATGAACTTATCCGCATATCTCGCCAGGCCTCGCCATAATCGTGATTTTTATCTTCCATTAATTTTTTGGTGTGATGAACGTGTTTATCAAATAATTTTTCGACTTCATCATAAGGCAAATCAACGCGAGTATCATTGGTTAAATCGAGCTGAATTAAAGAAATAATACAATAATTTATGATGCCGATGTATTCGCCTTTAATATCGTCGTCCACTTTTTGTGTGCCTTTTGCTTCGATACTTTTTATACGTTGGGCTTTAATAAAAATTTGGTCGGTAAGCGAAGTGGGACGTAAATTGCGCCAGGCAGTGCCATAATCTTTCATCTTTTTTAAAAAGATATCTTTGCATAGCTTTATAGCCTTATCGTATTGAGCACTTGTGTTTAGCATAATGGAGGATAAAATTACTGAAAATAACTTTAAAAAATACCAAATAAATGGTAAAACGCTGTCGTTCGCAAAACCGCAGGTGATGGCCATTATTAATTTAACGCCCGATAGTTTTTATGATGGCGGTAAATACAGTGAGGTAAATGATGTTTTAAGAGATGCTGAAGAAAAAATTAAACATGGAGCAAGCATTATTGATATTGGAGCAGCTTCATCGCGCCCCAACGCCAAAGAAATTTCAAAAGAAGAAGAGTGGAAACGAATTGAGGAGCCGTTAAAAGAGTTAAGAAAAAATTTTCCTGATATTTTTATTTCGGTGGATACGTTTTGGACTGAGGTGGCAAAAAAATCGGCTGAGTTGGGCGCAGATATAATAAATGATATTTCGGGTGGGAATTTTGATCTGAAAATGTTTGAAACCGTTTCTAAATTAAATTTAATTTATGTGTTGATGCATATTAAAGGCACGCCGCAAACGATGCAGCAAAACCCGGTGTACGGCGATGTAGTTTACGAAGTAAAAAACGAATTAGAAGAAAAAATTAAAAAACTAAAAAAATTAAATTTCGATAAATTAATTATGGATGTTGGTTTTGGTTTTGGGAAAACGAACGAACACAATTATCAACTACTAAAACAATTGTCGCAATTTACTGAATTAGGATTTCCGATTCTCGCCGGTATTTCACGCAAAAGTATGATTAACAAAATAATTCATAGCAATCCGGTTACCGCGTTAAATGGAACAACGGTTTTAAACACAATTGCATTATTAAACGGCGCTAAAATTTTAAGAGTGCATGATGTTGCGGAGGCCATGCAGGCGATTGAATTGGTGGAGTATTATAATAAGACTTAATCGATTACCATTAATGAATCGCAGATAACTTATAATCTTTTCGGCAAATGAAACAATTCATCATCAAAAAAACACTAAACATATAATAATAAATGAAAAACATTAAGGGGCAAAGAAAGAAAAAAATAAAACACTTTAACATTTCTTGTTATATGTTTTATGTTAAACATTTTTTAATTTCTTAGAACCAGTAATCAAACCTCCCACCATTTAGCTTTAATCCCAATAAAAACACCATTCTCTTTAATTTGTATGGGATAAGTGAGAACATTCATAGATAATCCCGAGGTAGTTCTTCCGGTTTTTAAATCGAAGGGATAACGGTGCATCGGACAAACAATTTCATCCTTCTCAGTGCAAAATCCCTGTGATAAAGAGGCACCGTTGTGCGGACAGCGATCTGCCACTGCAAACACACCGTTAGTAGAGTGAGCGATGCAAATTTTATTTCCTTTTATCACAAAACTGGTTGCTTTGCCTAACGGAATATTATTGTGAAGCGCTTGCTCGTTGTCAAATATTTTTATCCAGTGGTGGCTGCTCATTATTTGGTTTAGGAATGAAATGGTAAGTTACACTTGGATTTTCTTGCGTTGGATTAATCGGTTCTTCGCTCTCAATATAAATGGTTTCGTCGTCATCTTCTTCGTTTTCCCAATCATAAGCTTTTCGCTGCGGACCTTCCTTTCTATAATTATAAGCCACCAAAACTCCCGCAACAGCGCCAAATAAATGTGCTTCCCACGAAACACCGGGCATTAGCGGAAAAATTCCCCACATTAAACTTCCATATAAAAATAAAACTAAAGTTGAAACTACCATTAAAGGTTTATGTTTACGAAAAACGCCGCTAAAAAATAAAAAGGTGGCGGCGCCGTAAATTAATCCGCTCGCGCCAATGTGATGAATGTTTCCTTCGTCGTTATTTCTTCCGCCAATCCATAACCAAATTCCGGCAATAAAATAAATCCACAAAAAAACCGGCCAGGCAATGGGCTTGTAAAAATAAAACGTGAGCATTCCTAAAACTAAAATAGGAACGCTGTTAGAGGCCAAATGTTCTAAATTTCCGTGGAGAAAAGGCGAAAAAATAATTCCGCTTAAACCATTTACTGTTCTTGCCGAAGTTCCTAAATCAATTAAATTTAAATGGTAATGCTGGTCAATAAAAAAAAGAATCCAGGCGAGAAGCAAAAAACACAATGGAAAGAAGCTGATTTTAAATAATTGTTTGACTAAAAAATTTTTCAATTTATTTTAGGGGAATATAAATTTTAGTTAGCCATTTGGTGGTATCTTTCTCTAACGCAATATCGGTTATGTAAAATTCGCGGGCAGCACCGTTTTGAATCAGTTTATTTTCATTTAAATAATTTTTAAGTTTTTCGTAAGCTGTAAATAATTTTTCGTAAGAGCCGTAATAATTAAACAGCACGGCTCTTATGGGCTCTAAAGTAATAAGCTCCGAACGTTTTGGTTTTCCATTGGGCGTTTTAGCAATGGGTATGACGCATTCAAATAAAAAATGTTGCGGATCGTTAGTATAATAAAGCGCACCCGGACTCCCGGCCACATCCAATTTTAATTCAGTTAAATCTTCCTGAATATTTGTATAAGCATTTCCCATTCGTTCAGAAATATTTTGCATGGTAGCGGTATCTCTTATCGAAAGAGTTAATATTTCGGGCACATTTATAATTCCTTGAACACCTTCGGCATCATTATTTACATCTTCATTTTTAATTGGAGTTGTAGCAACGGAATTTGCAGTAGTATCTTTTTCTGTTCCTGAATTATTGCTACATGAAACAGCAATACAAACACTTATAATAATTAAAATCTTTCTCATATTGTCATAACAATAAATTAATTATTTAAATCAAAGTCGAACCCGGATATTTATTTAATGCCTCTTGTAAACAAATCATCGCGCTTTTTAAATCGCTTAAATTTAATACATAAGCAATTCTTACTTCGTGAATGCCTGCGCCGGGCGTAGAATAAAATCCGGTGGCCGGTGCCAGCATTACAGTTTGATTATTAAAATTAAAATCTTCCAATAACCATTGACAAAATTTATCAGAATTATCAACAGGTAATTTGGCGATGCAATAAAATGCTCCGCTTGGTTTCGGACAAAAAACCCCCGGCATTTTATTTAATGCTTCAATTACAAAATCTCTTCTTGCAATGTATTCTGTTTTTACTTCCTCAAAATAAGAGGGCGGTGTGTCTAAAGCCGCTTCGGCGCCTATTTGTCCGAATGTAGGTGGACTCAATCTTGCCTGTGCAAATTTTAAAGCGGCGCTCATTATTTCTTTATTTTTGCTGATGAGTGCTCCAATTCTTGCTCCGCAAGCGCTGTATCTTTTGGAAATGGAATCTAAAAGAATTACATTATTTTCAATTCCGGTTAAATGCATTACCGAAACATATTCTTTCCCATCGTAACAAAACTCACGATACACTTCATCACTTAAAAAAAACAAATCGTGTTTTTTTACCAAATCGCGTAAACCTTCTAATTCTGATTTGCTGTATAAATATCCCGTGGGATTTCCGGGATTGCAAATCATGATGCCTTTTGTTTTTGGTGTAATTAATTTTTCAAATTCTTCAATGGGGGGTAAAGCAAATCCGCTTTCAATACTGCTGATGATGGGCTTAATAATAACATTTGACGCACACGAAAATCCGTTGTAATTCGCATAAAATGGTTCGGGAATAATTATTTCATCGCCCGGATTAAAACAACTCATCATGGCAATGGCAATGGCCTCTGAACCTCCTGTTGTAATTATTACTTCGGTAGAATCAATATTAATATTATAATTTTTATAGTAGCCGCATATTTTTTTGCGATAGCTTTCAATACCGGCACTGTGACTGTACTCAACAATTTTAATATTAGAATTTTTTACAGCATTTAAAAATGTATCGGGTGTGGCAATATCGGGCTGACCAATATTTAAATGAAAAATTTTCACGCCTCTTTTCTTGGCGGCCTCTGCAAACGGCACCAATTTACGAATGGGAGAGGCGGGCATTTGCGAAGCTTTATTGGAAATTTTTGGCATGGTGTAAATTAAAAAAACAATAAAGGTACAAATTTTAAATTGAGGTTTTATAGGGATAAATTAATTTTTTGTTGAAATAAAAAACGGATGGGCATCAATAAAAGCGTATATTTGAAGGTTAATTTTTTATGACTGAAGAAACTCAAATTATTACCGAACCGCGTCAGCTGTATCCATATCAAGCCGAAGCGGTAGAAAAAATTTTCGCACTCCTTGTCGATCTCCCTCCCAATGCCAATTTACTCTTTCAATTACCAACGGGGGGCGGTAAAACCATTATATTTTCGGAAATAGCACGGCGTTATATCGAAAAATACAAACGAAAAGTTTTAATTCTCACTCATCGCATCGAGTTGAGCCGGCAAACTTCAGATGTGTTAAGCGAACTTGGTATCAGCAATAAAGTGATTAATTCGGAAGTAAAAGATTTGCCTAGTCAAAGCGGTTACCAATGTTTTACTGCTTTGGTTGAAACTTTGAACAATCGTTTGCAAGAGAACGATCAATTTTTAGAAGACATTGGTTTAGTAGTAGTGGATGAGGCCCATAATAATTCGTTCCGTAAAATTTTTCATTATTTTAATGATATTAATATTTTGGGAGTAACCGCAACGCCATTGAGCAGCAATAAAAAATTGCCATTGTATCAAACGTACAGCGATTTAATTGTGGGACAAAGCATTCCTAATTTAATTGAACAAGGTTATTTGTGTGAAGGCGTTACTTATTCTTACGACGTAAATTTAAGTTCGCTCCGTATTGGAACTAACGGTGAGTTCACAGTGGGTTCGCACGAATTATTGTATACACAAGCCATGATGCAAAGTAAATTGGTAGAAGCCTATGAAGAAGTTGCTAAAGGAACTAAAACATTAATTTTTAATGCGGGCATTTTAACAAGCCGTGCGGTTTACGAAACATTTAAACAAAAAGGGTATCCTGTAAAACATTTAGATAGCACATTTAGCGATAAAGAACGCTCCGAAACTTTAGATTGGTTTAAACACACGCACAATGGAATTCTTTCTTCGGTAAGTATTTTAACTACCGGATTTGATGAACCCGCGGTAGAAACCATTATGTTGAACCGCGCCACAAAATCATTGACATTGTATCATCAAATGATTGGTCGCGGCAGTCGTGTTCTCCCAACAAAAAAACAATTTAAAATTTTGGATCTCGGAAATAATTCGCGCCGTTTTAATTTGTGGCAATACCCTATTGATTGGAAACATGTTTTTGTGGCGCCGCATTTATATTTAGAGCACCGTTACAAAGATGAGTGGGATTATGAATTAGAAAACGATTATGAAATGCCTCCTGAAATTAAGGAACGTTTTTTAAATTCGTCGGCCGAGTCGTTTATTGTGCGCGACCATTATTTGGCTTGTTTAAGAAGAGGAAATAAGCCACAATTAGTTTTAGATGAATCAATTGAAGATCATTTTGGGAGAATAAAAGATAACGCCGCCGATTTTGACGAGGCTTTTGAATTATTTAATTTGCTGAGTGAAGAAATGAAATATCGCGTTAAGCAATTTGGTAAATGCATAAACGCCACCAATAATTATACCGATTGGCAATATCAAACTTACTCGAGTAAATTAAGAAGAAAAGTAATTAATTTTTTTGCCGAGTAGTTGAATTCTTAATCGTGTCCTTCTACGGGCGCCGGGTACGATTGAAATAATATTTTTTTAATGAATCCGAAATCTATTTATAAAATCTCCGGTATCTTATCTGTAATTGTAGGAATTTTCGCAACACTTTGCGTAATGGATATTAAGCTTACTTTTTTGGGATTACTTTTTGCAATTATAGGATTCATTTTTTCGAGCATCAATATTTTCTTAAATGCTAAGCATGAATTTACAGAAGGTAAATTTTCTTTAGGATATATTGGAATGATTTTTAGTTCTGTTCCCGTAGTTTTTTTAATGTTAGTGATTTTCCGACATCAATAAAATGGTAAAAAAATATTTATCGCTCATAAAATTTTCTCACACTGTTTTTGCTTTACCATTTGCTATTATTGGATTTTGTTTGGCGGTTTATTCGGGGAATGCGGTATTTAATTGGGAAAAACTTTTGTTAGTTGTAGCGTGTATGGTTTTTGCCAGAAGCGCCGCTATGGCTTTTAACCGTTACATCGACAGGAAATTTGATGCGCAAAATCCACGTACCGCCATTCGCGAAATACCTGCCGGCGAAATTTCTGCTGGTTCTGCATTATGGTTTGTTGTTCTTTCATCGGTAGCGTTTGTAGTTTGTTCTTTTTTAATAAATCATCTTTGTTTTTATTTATCTCCGGTAGCTTTATTGGTAATTTTAGGATACAGTTACACAAAACGATTTACTCCATTATGTCATTTAATTTTGGGATTGGGATTGAGTTTGGCCCCTATTGGTGCTTATTTAGCTTTAACAGAGCGTTTCGATACTTTACCTTTAATTTTTTCGGGAATAGTTTTTTTATGGGTAAGCGGTTTCGATATTATTTACGCTTTACAAGATGAAGAATTCGACATAAGTAAAAACTTAAAATCGATACCTGTTTTGCTGGGAAAAAAAAGGGCGCTTCGACTATCTGAACTTATGCATTTAGTTGCGGCAAGCGCAGTTATTATTGCGTTTTTTTATGGCCATTTTTCATGGTTGTATATTGTTGGGGCCGCTATTTTTATCGGACTTTTAATTTACCAACATCTCATTGTAAAACCCAACGATCTTAGTCGTGTTAACATCGCCTTCGGAACCACAAACGGCATTGCAAGTGTAGTTTTCGGTATTTTTGTTTGTCTCGATATTTTTTTGCTTTGAGATTAAGCCCGTTAAATATTATTAGACAAATTGACCTTTTTTAACCACAATTAAATTTTGGTGAACCAAAAAATAATTTACATTTGTTGCTCATTATTTCACAATGGAAGTTCAAGATATAAAAGAAACCAAACTGGCACAAAATCCGGTCATAGGGCAAATGCTAATCAACAACCACGAGCAAGTTGTTTTTTGTAACGATAATGCAACGGGCTTAAAAGCCATCATAGCTATTCATAATACAGTTCTTGGTCCGTCATTGGGCGGGACGCGAATGTGGAATTACAATAACGAAATGGAAGCATTGAATGATGTGCTTCGTTTATCACGCGGTATGACTTTTAAATCATCAGTAGCGGGATTAAATTTGGGCGGTGGAAAAGCGGTGATTATTGGAGATGCAAAAAAATTAAAAAGTGAAGCTTTACTTCGTCGTTTCGGAAAATTTATTGATAGTTTAGGTGGGAAATATATTACCGCGGAAGATGTGGCTATGAGCAGTCGCGATATGGAAATAATTCACATGGAAACTGATCATGTGAGTGGCTTGCCCGAAAACATGGGAGGAAGCGGAGATCCGTCTCCGGTTACAGCTTACGGCGTGTATGTAAGTATGAAAGCGAGCGCCAAAGAAATCTGGGGAAATGATAGTTTGTCGGGCAAAAAAGTTTTGGTTCAGGGAATTGGTCATGTTGGCGAAAGTTTAGTTGAACATTTAACCAAAGAAGGTGCGAAAGTTTTTGTGAATGATATTAGTGATGAAAGAGTAAAAGCAGCCGTAACAAAATATAAAGCCGAAACCGTTGCTGCCGATAAAATGTTTGATTTAGATATTGATATTTATGCTCCGTGTGCATTGGGTGCGAGTGTAAACGACGATACTTTAGGAAAATTAAAATGTAAAATAATTTGCGGAGCCGCAAACAATCAGTTAGCCGACGAAAAAAAACATGGTGATATGGCAAAGCAAAAAGGAATTTTATACGCGCCCGATTTTGTAGTGAACGCCGGTGGAATAATTAATGTGTATTACGAATTAGAAGGCTACGTTCGCGAACGCGCCATGGCTCACGCCGAAAAAATTTACGATACCACCTGGAATTTATTTCAAATGGCAAAAGCCGAAAACATCACTACCAACCAGGCTGCCATACGTTTAGCCGAAAAAAGAATTGAATCCATCGCAAAAATTAACGCAGTATTATAAAATTTACAATTTGAGAATTTACAATTTACAGTTTGTTATAAGATTTATTTAAAAAAATGCAAAAATTGATAATATTAATTCGTTAACTCAAAAATGGTAAATCCGAAAATATATTGTAAATCGTCAATAACAAAATTGTAAATCCTTATAACCGTTCTTTATGCTTAACCGTCGCTTCCTCCGCATCAAAGTCATGCAAATTTTGTACTCTTTTTATCAGCATGAAACAGCCGACATCGCTTTTTTTGAAAAAGAATTATTTACAAGTCTCGATAAAGTTTACAGTCTTTACATTTACATTCTCGCTTTGTTTACCGACATTCATCACAATGCACATCTGGTAATTGATGATAATAAAAATAAGCATCGCCCCAATCCCGAAGATCTTAATCC
>JAHEYG010000102.1 GCA_023251725.1 Sphingobacteriaceae bacterium
AAGCGCCTGGTTTATTACTTACAGTGCCGTGTTGATTTTTATTCATCATCTTTTCTTTTTTTATTTAGAAGTATTTCGTTGGGATGAATTTTTTAGAACATTCGGAAGAATTATTTTAAGCAGCGTCGGCACATTTATTTTTGTGTTTGTGATTCAGTTTTTGTTTTACAATATTTCCCGTGCGCGACGATGAACAACAATCCGCATTTGGCTGACAGAAAATTTATCATTGGCGGATTTTTTATTCTTATCGCTGTCGTTTACATCTGCCGTTTGTTTTATATGCAAAATATCGACGGACAATATAAACTCAAAGCAACTTATAACGCACTGTCTAAACAAACCGAATTCCCGCCACGTGGAGTTATTTACGATAGAAACGGAAAACCGTTAGTGACCGATCAGCCTTCGTACGATTTAATGGTTACTCCTAAACTCGCAAAAGGGTGTGATACAGTGGCGCTTTGCGAAGTATTACAAATAACGCGACAAGAATTTTTTAAGCGAATGAAAAAAGCTTGTCAGGCACCCAACTCTCCG
Source organism: Sphingobacteriaceae bacterium (assembly GCA_023251725.1). Classification (GTDB taxonomy): domain Bacteria; phylum Bacteroidota; class Bacteroidia; order B-17B0; family Aurantibacillaceae; genus JAHEYG01. The sequence goes on from JAHEYG010000102.1 coordinate 541, forward strand.
CGCAAGCAAAGTATTTTCGAAAAACAAATGTCGGCCGAAACTTATGCAAAGCTTCAGGAAAAACAATATCGCTTCATTGGATTTTATGTTCAGTCGCGTTCGGTACGTAAATATCCGCGCCCCAGTGCCGCGCATTTATTGGGATATGTTAATGAGGTAAGCAAAGAAAAGGCAGATAAAGATCCATACTACAACGATGGTGATTACATTGGCATCAGCGGTATCGAAAAAAGTTACGAAGAAGTTTTACGCGGCGTAAAAGGAACGCGCTTCATTGTAAAAGATGTGCACAATAAAGAAATAGGACGTTACATGGATGGCAAGCTCGATACCATTGCCATTCCCGGCAAACCGTTATACTGCACAATTGATGCCGACCTTCAGCAATATGTAGAAACATTACTAAAAGGAAAAAAAGGCGCGTTGGTGGCAATTGAACCAAGTACCGGAGAAATTTTATGCATGGTCTCCACACCGGGATACGACCCAAATTTATTAGTAGGAGGAAAAGAACGTTCAAGAAATTTTGCGAGATTATCACTTGATACAACGCTTCCCTTGTTTAACCGTGCACTACAGGCAATGTACCCGCCGGGTTCAACTTTTAAATTAATTGATGCTTTGATTGCACAAGACGATGGCGTAATTAATCGCGAAAGTAGTTTTGCTTGTGCCCCGGGTTATCCACCAATGGGCGGCCATCCAAAATGCCACAAGCGTCACAGCGGAAATTTAGTGGAAAACATTGCGCAATCTTGTAATTCTTATTTTAGTTATGTGTTCGCGCGAATTTGTGAAAATAATAAATATCCGAAGTTTGTGGATGGTTATACTCATTGGCGCAATCAGGTTATGACTTTTGGTCCCAACACAAGTTTAGGTACCGATCTTCCATTCGATAAACCCGGCAATGTTCCTTCGGTTAAATATTATAATAAAGTATTTGGAGAAAATCGCTGGTATGCAAATACAATTGTTTCTTTAGGAATTGGTCAGGCAGAATTATCGCTGGTTCCACTACAAATGGCAAACATTATGGCCATCATTGCTAACCGCGGATATTACATTGTACCGCATTGTGTAAAAGGGGTGGGACAAGAAAAATATCTGGATAAAAAATTTAAAGAAAAACATTTTGTTGGTGTGCAAAATCAGGTGGCTTACACCAATGTAATTGATGGTATGCAAAGATGTTTTGATGCAGGTACCGGTTACCCGGAAAGAATTCCCGGTGTTATTGCTTGCGGAAAAACAGGAACAGCCGAAAATCCACACGGTAATTCGCATGCGGTTTTTTTCGCTTTTGCTCCGAGAGATAATCCAAAAATTGCAGTGGCCTGTTTAATTGAAAATGCCGGTTGGGGAGGAGTATGGGCCGCACCGGCCGTGAGTTTAATGATTGAAAAATATTTAACCGGAAAAGTTACACGGCTTAAAGAAGAAGAGCGTTACAAAGCTGTAGACCTTATTAATAGAAAAAATTTATTAAGCAACGAATCGCATTAATTAGTGAGAAATAAAGAAAATAGTTTTTTTTATGGCGTTGATAAAATAACGGTGCTTACCTATGCGGTGCTGGTTATTATGGGATGGCTTAATATTTATGCGGCGGTTTATAACGAAGAGCATCAAAATATTTTTGATACCACACAAAAATACGGTAAGCAATTAATTTGGATTGCCGGCGCTGCCATTATTGCCATTTCGGTTTTAATGATTGACGCTGGTTTTTACACCGTGTTTGCATTTTGGTTTTATGGTGTATTTTTGGTAATGTGTTTGCTTGTTCCGTTTATAGGAAAAGAAATTAAAGGAAGCCGTTCCTGGTTTAGTTTCGGAGACTTCGGGTCACTTCAACCCGCCGAGTTTATGAAATTTGCCTCGAGTTTAGCACTCGCCAAATTTTTAAGTAACCAAAATTTAATTGTGAATAGCCGTTACCGTTTGCGCTTAAAAGATTTAATAAAAAATTATAAAAGCACTTTTATTGCTGTTTTTATTTTGGTGGTGCCCATGCTCATCATAAAAATATTGCAAGACGAAACCGGACTCGCCATTGTGTTCGTGGCATTTATTATTGTTTTATATCGCGAAGGTTTATCGGTAGGATTTTTAATTTTTGGATTACTGGCTACTGTTTTATTTGTACTCGCATTAATTGTGAGTCAGATTAGTACTTTATTAATTGCTTTGGCTATAATTGCTTTACTATCTTTTTTATTTATACATCGCAGCCGAAAAAATTTATTAATTGTAATGTTGGTTTACGCTTCGGCCTGCGGAGTTGTTTTGGGAACCAATTATGTTTACTCTCATTTAGAGCAACATCAAAAAGTTCGAATAGATGTGTTGTTGGGAAGAGGCGAAGTAGATTTAAAAAAAGAAGGCTACAATGTTCATCAGGCAAAAATTGCCATTGGCTCGGGTGGTTTTTTTGGGAAGGGGTATTTACAAGGCACTCAAACTAAATACGATTTTGTTCCGGAGCAGGATACCGATTTTATTTTTTGCACCGTTGGCGAGGAGTGGGGATTTTTTGGAAGCGCTTCGGTAATTTTTTTAGAACTATTTTTAATACTGCGCGTAATTTTTTTATCGGAAAGGCAGCGATCCGATTTTAGCCGTATTTACGGTTACGGTGTGGCCGCCATTTTATTTTTTCATTTGTGTATTAATATTGGTATGACTATTGGATTGATGCCGGTTATCGGAATTCCATTACCATTTTTTAGTTACGGCGGTTCTTCGCTATGGTCGTTCACCATCTTACTTTTTATTTTTATAAAGCTCGATGCAAATAGATTGTTGATTTTGAGGTAGAAAAAATTTCACGCAAAGAACGCAAAGGTAAAAAACGCAAAGAAATAATTTATAGAAATACTTTTTACTGCTTCCGGTTTTCGGAAGCCTGCAATAAAAAATGTTTTGTTAGCTCAGGAGAAAAATCCGATTTATCGTACACAATAATATCTTCTTTAAAATCGGCAAAACCTTTGGCCGAAATATTTATCCGGTATTTTCCGGGTTCTACTATAAAAATATATTTACCGTTTTTTTTATTTATTTCTTTTACATCCAGCTCATCATTGGTTTTTAAATCAGTAATAGAAATATCGGCGTTTATTATTTTTAATGTGGTGTCGGCCGCCTTTACAGTTCCAACTAAAGCAGTAAGCTGTTGCTCAACATCATTAAAAATAATTTTATAAATATCTAAATCACCCAAGCCTTCTTTACGGCAGGCCGAAATATATCCGTCGCGACCATTACCCGCTAACGAAAACATCATGTCGTCGTCGGAAGTATTTACAGGATAACCAATGTTAACGGGCGCTCCCCATTTTTGAGTGCTTGCATTCCATTTCGATTTAAAAATATCGAAACCTCCCATAGAAGTGTGCCCCTGCGAACTAAAATATAAAGTTTGTCCGTCATCCGAAACAACAGGAAAAGCATCTTTAAACGGCGAATTAATTTCGGCGCCTAAATTTTGCGGCACGCCCCATTCGCCGGTTGGTAAACGATGGGTCGAATAAATATCGGTTTCTCCCAATCCGCCTTTGCGGTTCGAAGTAAAATATAATGTATTTGCATCTTGCGCATAGCAACCTTCGTATTCTAATTGCTCGGTATTTACAGGTTCATTAAACGGAACCGGCCGTGCAAATGCTTTTGTTTTTGAAATTTCGGAATGAAATAAATCGCTGAGGAAATCGGGATTCTCCACATAAATAATCATGCTTTTACCGTCGGGCGAAATTCCCACGCACTCTTCATCTTCGGCCGAGTTTAATGGCGCGCCCATGTTTTTTGCTTTGGTCCATTGCCCGGCTGTAACTTTAGAAGTATAAACATCAGAAGTAAAATAGCCGTTATATCCCCGCAAACTTCCGGTATTGGCATCGCGGCGCGAAGTAAAAAAAAGTGTGCCGTGATCTTTTGTAACGAAAGGAAAATAATCGGGGTATTTGGTATTTATTTCTTTACCCAAATTTTCGAAAGTAACGTTCACTCTTTTTTTAATTAATTCTTTGGCGTTCTCGCAGGTTTCAATGTAATGGTCTATTAATAAATAATTTTTAGCCGGAGCTTTTTCGTGAAATTTATTATAAAAAATAATGGCGTTATTAAAATCGTTGAGGTAGTGATAAGCCTGCGCCATTTCTAAAAGCAATTCGTTTTTGTAGCCGCCTTTGTCGTAACAAAATTTTAAATAATTTAATGCTTTCGATTTGTAATCGTGAATTTTAAGGCAACAGGTTCCAATGTGATGTTTAATTTCAATATCGTTGGGATCTTTTTTTTCGAGTTTAAAATATTCGTCGAGCGCCTGAACGTAATTAGCTTTTTCAAAATATTCATCGGCCGTTGGTTTATCTGAAGATTGGGCAAAAACTGTATTAACCGCTAAACCCATTAATAAAAAAAGAGCAAGGCAATATTTTTTGATGATTTTCAATGAATTGTATTTAGAGTAAATGTAAAGTGTTTTTCTTAAAAACAAAATTAAAAATTTCACGTAATTCCGATAGCTATAGGGACGCAAAGTTTAAGTTTTGATTGCTATACGCGAAATTTTGATTGTAATGGAACAACGGAACATTTGAACAATAGAATGAAGAACAACCGAAGTAAAATGAATTTGAAATGAAAAATGATCCTTACCTCACCGGAAGTTTAATCACTCTTTTTTGATTATCGCCGCTAATATTGAGGAAATAGATTCCGGCTTTGAAATTTTTCAAATCTAAAAATAAATTAATGTTATTCGAATTCATATTTCCGTAATCAGAAACTAACCTTCCTACAGCATCAAATAATTTTATATTCAGTAATTTATCTTCTTTAACCGAACCTTGCAGTAAAAATTCATTTTCGTTAATGGTTTTTAAGAGCAATGATGAATAAGCAACATAATTATTTATGCCTGCAAATATATCGGTTACCACAATTGTTTTTTTAGTAGTATCTGAACAAACACCATTGGTGCTGATTAAAATTACATTGTAAATTCCTGCAAACGAATAATTGTAATTAGGAGAAGCCAATGTAGAAGTGCCAACCGCATCTCCAAAATCCCAATAGTAATTGGCAGCGTTAACACTGGTGTTAGTGAAATTTACAAGTGCGCCAATTGCCATATCAACACTATCCAAACAAACAAAAGCCGAAACAGGAGAACCAATGGCTGTAATGTTAAATGTCGAAATATTATCATCGCACATTCCCACGGTATTAATTTCTAAAATATAATTTCCGTTTAATAAATTATTTAATGTGTCGGAACTATTTTTATTTAAATTAGTTTTAATAATGTTGCCCAAATTATTTTTCCAATAATAATTCCACGGACCGGAATTTGTTCCCAGAGCAATAATATGTCCTGAATTAGCAATAGCACAGGTTGGTTGATTTACCGAACTGCTAACCGTTAAGGGATTTAAAGTAATGGTTAATTTAAATCTGGCAACAGTTGTTGTGTCGAAAAGTGTTACAGAATACTTTGAAGTTTTTAAATTAGTTATGGTTCCGGTATAATTATCGTACAAATTAATACAAGCACCCGTTGGGAACGAACCTAAGTTAGCGCTGACAGTATAAGTTCCGGTATATCCTGTTAAAGCCTGAACCGCCATTGTATAATTTCCGGTAATAGGCGCCACGCCGTTGATTTGAAATTTATCATTCTTTTCAAAAGCAATAATTGGGGCTTTAGGATCTTGTCCGGCTAATTTGTAAGCATCGTAACCATCATCAAAATAATCGGTAGCGCCGCTTTGCAAATACATAACGGTCTCGTCATGGTAGTTAGAACCGCTCTGATCTAAAAATAACCTTAATAACGGTCCGGTTGCAAAGGCTTGTGCGTTTGGAATGATTTTCAGAAAAGCAGGATTGCCGCCCACCTTATTGGCTTCTGTAGCATTTAAGGCCAGCGCTCCTGTAGAGTGCACATAAAATCCCTGACTCATTGGGATGGTGTCGCCAATACCACCGGCGCCTACACCAGGAGAGCTGACACCTCCCACGTAAGTGGCATAACCGCCCGCACCTGCATTTAAATCGGCGTTGTAAACATAAATAGCATTATCAATATTTGGAGTGGCGCCTTTTAATAAACTCCATCGAATGGGTGATGGATAAGGATTTGTAATTAAATTCCATCCATCATTTACAGGCGAACCAAAATTAGTTCGCGTAAGCGGAATTGCGTAATTATTTTTTCTAACAGTACCGGTAGCGTCAATAACAATGCTTGTAGTATTAATTCCGCCGTTTCCTAAATAAGCCCAATAACCTTTTCCGGCAACAATTGGGTCGGTAATATTATTTATACCAATGTATGAAGCGGCGGCGTCTTGCAGACCGGGTTTAGTTTCGTCGTAAGAATAAATAGAATAAAATCCGCCAAAAAATCCATCAGGACAAGCCGGACAAGTAACTACAAAATCGTCATTCCAATCAGCAAAAGTGAGTGCCGAAGAAATAGGGTTCCCTAAAAGTGCCCAGCCGGTAAAGCCTCCTGGAGCAAACCGTTGTACGATAACATTGCCGGTAATATCGCCTGTTCCGGTAATTTGTGCGATGCGTGCAGAAGATGCCGCGGTTGAAATCATTGTAAATGCTTTTGCATTTAAATTTAAATTGCCATTGCTTAAAGTTAAAGTTCCCAATAAATTTTCGGCATTTAAAAGCGTGAAGCCGGTCGTATTTGTTAATGTTAGGTTATTAAAACTTGTTGTTGAAGTGCCGCCAATACTTTGTGCAGCTGCGCCGTTCATTAAAACTAATCCGTTTCGTGCAGTGAAAGTTCCGCTGTTAGCAAAATTACCTTTTACGGTGAGTGTGTAATTAGAAGCGCTCACATCGACATTTGCGCCGGCGTTTATGGTACAATTTGCATTGGTAGTAATTGAATTCGAAAATGTTTTTATTCCCGCTAAGGTAAATACCAAATTATTAAAAGTTTCGCCGCCTGCTTTTAAAACAGATTGCGCAGCAACTGAACTAAATGTAACCGTTGCCGCACGAGGAGTAAAAGCTCCGGTGTTGGTCCAGTTACCGCCCAGCGTAATATTAAAATTGGTGGCGGTGGGATCAAGTGTACTACTGATGGTAATATTTCCTTTGGCAATAGTGTTGGCCAGCAATGATTTTGTTCCGCTTCCGGAGACCGTTAGATGGCCGTAACTTCCGTCGGAAGGAATTCTTACATTTTGTGCGCCTGCCCTCGAATAATTTACTGTATTACCGGCGAGCGAAGAATTAAAAGTGGTTATCGAAAAATTGGCGTTGGTAATAGAAAGACTTAATACACCTGTTAATCCTTGCGACCAGGTGCCTGTGCCTTTTAAACTGGTGGTAAGAGTCATGTTTAAATTATTTGTATAAGTTCCGGTACAGGTAATATCGTCGAAAACAACTGCGGTAGTACCGCTAATGGTTTTATTGGCGCCTGCTAAAGTGTAAACTCCTAAATTGGCGCCCATTGTACCGTTTATAGTTATGTTCCCGTTTATTCTCCAATTTTCGGTAACGGTACAATTAAAATTTCCGGTTGATGTAACTATAAAATCACCTAAAGTTTTTGAACCGGCTGTACTATTTGCATTAAATGTTGCCGATATAGAAGTGGTACCCACAACCACAACTTGTGCCCGGCCCATATTATTTGTGCCTGCTGTTATCATTAAATTTCCGGTAACGTTGTATCTCGGTGTACCGGCTCCGGTAATATTTCCGCCGAGCATAGTAAAATTTCCGGTGATGCCATAAGTTTCATTTACAGAATTGTCGATAGCGCCACCTGCATTAATTTGAAGATTTTTTAAAGTATTTGTTCCACCGGTATTGTTATCGTTTAGAGTACCGCTTACAAAAACAGTTTGGTTGCAGGTAAAACTAAATCCGCCGATGCGAAATATTCCTCCCGCCACCAAAACATTGTTACTAACGGTCATGGCAACTCCGGAAGTTGTAATGAACGCACCGGCAGTAACGGTTAAATTATTATACGTGACAACTGTTGCAGGTAAAGTAGAATTTGCTGTTGTAACGTTCCAGTGTATTGTACCCGTACCGGGAGTAAAAGTTTGATTAGTGGTAACCCAGGAAGTTCGGATTTGAAGTGTTCCTCCATTAGTCATGTTGATGGCGCTTCCTGCAAAAGAAGAAGTAACGGCTGTAACATTAAGTGTATTGGTTCCGGCAGCCGACCAGTTTAAAGTTCCGGCAGCAGCAAAACCAACATTTAAACTTAAGTAAACTAAATTATTTGCAGCATTATCGAAAGTACAAACGCCATTAATTCTTAAATCATCGCCCGCAACAGGAAGTGTGCCGCCATTCCATTTAGTGGCGTCGCTGAAATTACCCGGACCTGTAAATGTTTTAGTTGCACTAAAGAAAAATGGGGGAAATAAAAACAAAAATAGAACAGTGATTATTTTTCTGACGCCCATGCTATTTTTTTAATAATAAATCAATTATTAATTTGCACTTACATATGTAAGAATTAATTAATACAAGAAAGATACAAAAAAATACGAGAGCACTTATTTATATAACTAATTAAAAGTCAATATTTTAGACTTATAGGTCTTTTTGCACGATGAATGGTGAGGAATAATGGATGAATAAGAAAAATGAGAAATAAGGGCTTAATTATGAATTTTTGTCAAAAAGGTCTAAAAAGTAATGACTTTTTCAAAAATAAAGGAGCAAGCGTCATTTTATTTTTATTAAATATTTCCCTTCCAGAACCGGAATTACCGGAGCCAGATTAAAAGAAAGACAATAACGAATATCTTTTTTTAGTCCGAGTTTAGAGAGACGTTCTTTGTGGGAGGCGTTAACTAAAAATTTAATGGGTTCGTTTTGTGCCTGAGCATATAAGTATTTTAGAGCCTGGCATCCGTCGCCCATTTTATATTGTTCAGATAATTTTGAAATTTCTTCTGTTACGGCGCCTGCAAATAAAGCGTCTTCTAAATTAAATTTATTTTTCCAACCCGAACAAAGCAATAAAATATTTTTATTTTGCTCAACGAGCCATTTACACAACACGTCAATATTTAAAAAGGAACCAATCACAACTTTATAAGCGTTTCTTGCTGCGTCAATTGCTTGTGTTCCATTAGTAGTTGTTAGCGCAATAGTTTTTCCTTTTACATGATTGCCCATATAATCGTAAGGAGAATTTC
>JAHEYG010000026.1 GCA_023251725.1 Sphingobacteriaceae bacterium
TTTCCTACATCGGTGCTTCCCGTAAAAGCAATTTTATTTATTTTGGGATGATTTACTAAAGCGGCGCCGGTTTTTCCGAAACCATTTATAATATTTACCACACCGTCGGGTAAACCACTGTCGCGAATTAATTCTGCTAATTTTAATGCGGTGAGCGGAGTGGTTTCGGCAGGTTTTAAAACAACTGTATTTCCTGTTGCTAAGGCGGGCGCAATTTTCCAAGCCGCCATTAGTAAAGGAAAATTCCAGGGAATTATTTGTGCGGCTACACCAATGGATTGCGGTTTTCTGTTGGGAAAAGTGTAATCTAATTTATCGGCCCAGCCGGCGTAATAAAAAAAATGATTGGCGGCTAACGGAACATCAATGTCTCTGCTTTCGCGAATTGGTTTTCCGCCATTCATACTTTCAATTACTGCAAATTCGCGGGCGCGTTCCTGCATTAAGCGGGCGATTCTAAAAATATATTTTGCGCGTTCTTTGGCCGGCATTTTTTTCCACACTTTATCGTAAGCGTTTTTTGCAGCGGTAACTGCGGTATCAACATCCTTTTCATTCGCTTCAGCGATTTCAGAAATTTTTTCTTCGGTGGCGGGATTAATTGTAGAAAAATACCCGCCCGACTGACTGGCGCCAGCCGTTCGGGCGGGTTTTTTGCTATTGGGTTTTACAAACTTCCCATTAATAAACAAATCGTATTGCTTATTAATTTTTATATGATCGCTGCTCTCAGGTGCCGCGGCGTATTTCCATTCTTTTAATTCCATATTCTTTTGGTTCGGTGTTCGGCGTTAAGTGTTCGGAGTTATCTACGAACTCCGAACCCCCAACCCCGAACTAGTCTATACTAATATAATCCTTACTATAATAAACGCCTCTCTGTTCTTTTCCTAATTGCAAAACAATATCATTGGCTAAACTGCTCGCGCCAAAACGAAACCATTCGTTGCTCATCCATTTACTTCCTAAGGTTTCGTAAAGCATTACTAAATATTGCAAAGCATTTTTTGCGGTAGAAATTCCGCCTGCGGGTTTCATTCCTACCATTTTTCCGGTTTTTGTATAATGATCATTTATGGCTTGCATCATAACTAACGTTACGGGCATTGTTGCAGCAGGCTGAATTTTGCCTGTAGATGTTTTTATAAAATCTGCGCCTGCTAAAATTGCTAAATCAGATGCTTTGCGAATATTATCCAAGGTAGAAAGTTCGCCGGTTTCTAAAATAACTTTTAAACGCGCTTTGCCGCAAGCTTCTTTTATAGAAGCAATTTCATCAAAAACAAATTGATAATTACCCTGTAAAAATTCGCCCCTGCTAATTACCATATCCACTTCATCGGCGCCATCATCCACCGCTAATGTTGTATCTGATATTTTTATTTCGTGAGTCGAATTTCCGCTGGGAAATGCAGTGGCAACTGAAGCCACTTTTATGCCGGAGTTTCCTAAGGCTTTTTTCGCTGTTTTTACAAATGTTGGATAAACACAAACGGCTGCAACGGTGGGCAAATCTTTTATGTCATTAGCTAAATGCTGTGCTTTGTAACACATTTGTTGCACCTTGCCTTCGGTATCTTTTCCTTCGAGAGTTGTCAAATCAATCATGCTTAAAGCCAGTTTCAAACCTTGAATTTTGCTTTGTTTTTTTATACTGCGTGTATTAAAACGCGCCACACGTTCTTCGATGCCAACCTGGTCAATTGTGGGACTATTATTAAAATCGATGTTCTTCATTATTCCCTATAAAAATAATTCTTTTTTTGCTTCTTTAAGCGTAATTTTAGTGAATAAATGTCAGTATTTAAACCAACCGTATTATGGATGACGGGCTTATCGGGCGCCGGAAAATCTACCATTGCGTATTCGCTTGAAAAAAAGCTTCAATCGGAGGGGATTTTGTGCGAAGTTCTGGATGGCGATGTGCTGAGAAACGGCGTAAATGCAGGTTTAGGATTTTCGGAAACTGATAGGAAAGAAAATATCAGACGTACTGCAGAAACGGCAAAAATTTTAGTGCAGAATAATTTTGTAGTGATTTGCAGTTTAATTACACCAACAAATGATTTACGAGACTCGGCAAGAAAAATTTTGGGAGATAAATTTAAATTAATTCATATTTCTACACCGTTTGAAATTTGTAAGAAAAGAGATGTTAAAGGTTTGTATAAAAAAGCTGAAAACGGAGAAATCCCCCATTTTACGGGAGTAAGTGCTCTATTTGATATACCTAACAAAAGTGATTTTGAAATAAACGCTCAAAATGAAAGTGAAACGGTGAGTGTAGATAAACTTTATGCTTTTTTAAGAGAATTGAGTAAGTAGTATTTGTTCTAATGAGTAATTTTAAATCTGAATGTTTTTCTGCGATACCATAAAATCTATAAAGGGTGAAAAAACACATTTAAAATTAGAAAAAGAATTTACATTTTCTATTTTTGATAAAGCAGATTTAGTAAATGAACATGACTGGATCGAAGTTTTAGATCACCGCAATTTTTTTCTTGAACTTAAGTATCTCAAAATTTTAGAAAGTATTGAAAGCCGAACATTTGGTGCGCGCTATGTAATTGTTTACAAAAATAAATTGCCTTACGGGTTAATTTATTTTCAGATAATTAATTTTGAAGCTAAAGCCTTTGGTGATTTATTGGAAACGCAATTAAAAAATTTGCAATCGAAACGCAGCAAATTATTCGAAAAATATATTGACGAGAACGAGCGTGAAGTATTGATGCGTTTGGTAACTTGCGGTAATAATGTAGTAACAGGCGAGAATGCTTTTATTTTTAAAAAAAATGGTTTAACCAAAAATAAAAACTACGACCTCGTTGAAAAAATAATTGATAAACTGGGAAGCAACGAAAAATTAAAAGGAAAAGTTTCAGCTATTTTAGTGAAAGATTTTTACACTCCAGTGGATACTCCAAGATCTAAATGTCCACTACGCAGCGAAAAATATGTTGGTTTTAAAGTAGAGCCTAATATGGTGGTGGATATTCCTGAAAACGTAAACACTTTAGAACAATATATTTTATCGTTTTCTAAAAAATACCGCAACCGGGCGAAAGGAATTTTGAAATTAGGAAGTGCGCTTGAACAGAAAGAACTTACGCAAAGCGATCTAAAAAAAGAAAATGATGCAGTTTATAATTTGTATTTACAGGTTTACAATAAAGCAAAATTTAAATTAATAAAATTACCTCCCAATTATTTTTATGAATGCAAGCAGCAATTTGGCGATGCGTTTTTTATTATTGGATTTTATTTAAATAAAAAATTAGTGGCATTTTGCACCGGATTCGAAATTTCAGCTGAAGAAATTGAAGCTCACTATATAGGATTTGAATACGAATTAAATAAGGAAATGGAGTTGTATCAAAATATATTATATAAATTAATTGACACAACGCTTTTAAGAAAACTCAGAAAATTAAACTTAGGTCGTACAGCAAGCGAAATAAAAAGCACAGTAGGAGCGAAAGAACGCGAGCTAACGTGTTACATCATGCCGCAAAATACCATTTCTAAAGTGGTATTAAAACCTTTCATGCAATTATTGCAGCCATCAGAATGGGTGCCGCGTAATCCGTTTAAGGAGTAAGATTATTTTTGTAATCCTTCCTCACAAAATAGCTAACTTCTTTTCAATTTCGGGCAACGAATTTATTAATTGCTCAAACGATGCAATTACAAAATATTTTTCCTGAATAATATCTGTTCGGTAATTGGTGTTTAAAATAGTTTCAACATTAAAATTTATTTTTTTGGATTTTTCACTTAAAGCGAAAGTAGTTTCTCCAATAGAAGATAAAATTCCGGCACCGTAAATTCTTAATCCAGATTTTTCTTTTATCAGTCCAAACTCAATCGTAAACCAGTAAATTCTTCCAAGCAATTCTATGTATCTCGCATTATTTATATTTTTTAATGCCAAATCCCCAATGCCTTTAAAAAAATTGCAATACGTTTTATTAGTCAATAAAGGCGTGTGCGCAAAAACATCATGAAACATATCGGGCTCTTCTAAATAATCGAGCTGCTGCATATTTCTTAACCAGCAAGTAGTAGTGAATTTTTTCTGCGACAAAAATTCGAAAAAAGATTTTTGTACGCTAATGTTTGGCACTGTATACAAGGCCCATCCCGTTAGCTCCTTTAGAATTTTATTTACCTCCTTAAAATCCGGAATTTTATCGTAACGGAAATCAATTACTTCAAGAGCGGTTAAAAAATCCGCGGAAGCGTAATCTTTTAAAACCTTCATCTGACGTTTAAATAAAATTTCCCACACTTTAAAGTCTTCTTCGGTGTAGTTCTTGTAAATCTGAATGGTTGGTCGCATAGTATTTGTTTTAATTATATAAAATAAAAAAGCCGAATCTTTCGGTTCGGCTGGTTGAAAATTACATTGAAATTAAATTAGCGGTGTAATAAACAATACGGCATCGTTCCGAATGAATTTAGGGAACGATAATAATAAAATGTATTGTTGGTGATTGGCATGAGACAAATGTAAAAAGAATTATTTAATTGGCAAGAAATATTTTAAAACCAGCTCAGCGGGTTCCAGGAAAGTTTTTTTTCCGATTTTTTTTGAGAAGGACAATCAAAAGTAGTAGTTGGAATGTTTGTTTTTTGAATGGCCGCAAAACCTCCCGCAATATCTACCAATTTATTAAAACCCCGTGCTTTTAAAATAGAAGCAGTAATCATACTTCTATAACCGCCCGCGCAATGAATGTGATATTCTTTGTTCTTATCGAAAGAGTTGGTCCATTCGTTAATAAAATCGAGCGGCTGATTTTTTACATCTTTAATGTGATGCGCCTGATACTCGCCCGGTTTTCTAACATCCAAAATATTTAAATTTGGATTTATACAAGTAGAAAATTCTTCAGCACTGATGGATTTAATATGGGAGATTTTTTTTCCTGCTTTTTTCCACGCTTCAATTCCGCCATTTACATATCCCAAACAATTATCATATCCCACTCTGCTCAATCGCATTACCACTTCTTCTTCTCTTCCTACGGGCGATACTAAAATTAGAGCTTGTTTTAAATCGGTAATTAAAGCTCCTACCCATGGTGCAAACTGACCATCAATCCCAATAAAAATCGAATTAGGAATATGTTCTTTAGCAAATTCGAGCGGTTTACGTACATCTAAAATAATAGCATCGTTATTATTTACTAATTCTTCAACTTCATTTGCGTTTAAAGCTTTATTTCCTTTTTGCATTACTTCTTCAAAAGAAGAGTAACCGTTTTTATTTAGCATTGCATTTTTTGCAAAATATTGCGGCGGCGGTAAAATTCCGGTAGTTAATTCTTTTACAAAATCTGCTTTTGAATTTATTACCAAAGCGTAATTTTTCTGTTTTTGATTTCCTAAGGTATCAAATGTTTCTTTGCTCATGTTTTTTCCGCAGGCCGAACCGGCTCCGTGTGCTGGATAAACAATTACATCATCGGGCAAAGATTTTATTTTTTTCTGTAATGAATCAAATAGCATCGCTGCTAAATCATTTTGTGTTAAAGCGCTTTTAATAGCTAAATCCGGGCGACCAACATCACCAATAAATAAAGTATCGCCGGTAAAAATGCAGTACGGTTTTTTATTTTCGTCGAGTAACAAGTAAGTCGACGATTCTAATGTGTGACCGGGGGTATGTAAAACTTTAATGGTAATTTTCCCTATTTTAAATTCCTGGCCGTCTTTTGCAATGTAACTTTGGTAAGAGGTTTCGGCATTAGGGCCAAAAACAATTTGTGCTCCGGTTTTTTTTGAAAGATCAACATGACCCGAAACAAAATCCGCATGAAAATGCGTTTCGAAAATATATTTAATTTTTACATTGTCTTTTTGCGCACGGGAAATATAAGGATTGGTTTCCCGCAAAGGATCGATGATGGCGGCTTCACCTTCTGAACTAATGTAATAAGCGCCTTGGGCGAGGCAACCCGTGTATATTTGTTCTACCAACATTTAGCTAAGGATGAGTTCTTTTATTATTACAAAGATACCTACAATTAAGGTAAACCACCCGAAAGCGGGCTTGAGTTTTTGTGACGAAACTTTAGCTGAAATTGCATTTCCAACGAGTACTCCTACTATACAAATTCCTGAAATACTCAATAAAAAGTTCCATTCGATGGTTATATTGCTGAAATTGCCTGTAAATCCTATTAATGAATTTAGAGCAATAATGCATAATGAAGTGCCTATTGCTTTTTTTAAGGGAACGCGAATAAAAAACATTAAAACAGGAACGATAATAAAACCGCCGCCGGCCCCGATGAAGCCTGTAATAAATCCAACTAAAATTCCTAAAGTAATAACGAATGGTAATCGCATTGGTGTTTTTGCAAACTCGTCCCACATCACATCGCCAACAGGATTATTTTTACTTTTCCTAATCATTCTGTAAGAAGAGGCGAGAATTAAAACAGAGAACAAACACATGACCACTAATTGTTTGCCGGCTTCAAAACTTCCAATGGTAAAAAAAACATTTGGTAAAACAGGGATAAGAAATTTACGCAAACAAAAAACAGTTATCAACGAAGGAATGGCAAATTGAACAAGCGATTCAAAACTTATTTCGCCTTTTTTAATTACAGAGAATGCGCCGAACAAGGAAGTAATTCCAACTATAAATAACGAGTAACCGGTGGCCGTGTCAATAGGATAATGCAATAAATACACCAATACCGGTACACCCAAAATAGAACCGCCGCCACCAATTAATCCCAATACAAGACCAATAAGCAAAAATAAAATATAGGCTAAATAGGGTTCAAACATAAAATGTATTTGGCAAACATAAACAATTAATTATTTTATTTGATTAAGAATTACATAAAAAAAATTATTCTTTTTCTTTTGGTCGTTTTATTTTTGTCGGTTTGTGCTTTTTTTGATTGAGTAATTTTATTTCTCCATCCGTAATTGTAAATTCATATTCTTCTTTTGTAATTTCCTGAAACGGTTCATCCATATCTTCATTCATACGAAGAAGCTTCAATAAAAATTTTCCATCGGCGTTTAAAATTCCATTAATAGTGCATTGCATGGCCACCGGCGGATCGCCGTAGGAGCCGGTTTGTCCCAATAAAAAACTTTGCGTTATATTATTTTTAAATACGGAGGTAAAATAAATATCGCTTTCTACCGAATACGGACAGGCTTCATAAGAAGAATTGCATAGCGCCCAAATTAATAATAAAGTGTTTTCATTTAATTGGATTTTTTTAAGCGCATAAGCATTCGAAAACTTGGTCATGCCTATTTCCATGTGATTTGTCCATTCTAAATATTTTTTTTCTGCTTTCAATGAATCGATGTGATAAAATTTTTCGAGATCATAACTCAGGCCATGACTTAATTCGTGTTTAAAAACATTTTTACTGAGTAAAATAATTTCGCTGGTGCCAAGCGAATCGCCTGAATTTGCTTTATAGATAAATGCCGTGTCCACATCAAAAGGCAGCGCAGCGCTTGTTTTAAACAGAGAAATTAAATTTTTAATAGAATCATTTAATAAAGCAAATGGTTTAATACTATCAACGCTCAATGTTGTTACAGTTCGAATTTCAGAGGAATTATTTTTTGTTTGACCACAATTAAAAAATAAAAACGGCGCCAAACAATAAATAAAATATTTTGTAAAACGTAAATTAAACTTGTTTTTCATAACTATGAATAAAATTAGTTATTTACGCGGACTATTTTTTACGTTTACCACTGGAATATCGATGAGCAAAGAAATATTTAAAACATCGTGTGTTGGAAGCGTAGTAAAATTAGATCCTTGGCTATAAAATAATTTTGGAGTTGAGCGCCAGCCGATACAAAGCGCCAACGGCATTTTTGGGAAGGCGTACATTAATTGAGTAGAGGGCGAAAAAATACTTTCTAATTTCACTTCTTGTTTTAATGTGTCAGTGGTATTATTGGCTAAACGAAAAGAAACCAATGAGCCTACTTCAATAAGCGATGCAAATATTGTGAAGGCTCCGCCTTTTTTATTTTTTCCGATTCCCCAGCTAAAAGAAACTCCTAACGGTGCATAAGCTCCATAAGAATAAAACGGATTTTTGGCAGTGGCAAAATCCATATCCACACCATAACCAATATACCCGTTGAGCGCAATATTAAAATAGGAATTTTGTTTTACCGAATAACTTCCGGGCGGTAATGCAACCGCATTTATTGCTTCATTCATTTCATCCGAATTAGAAGCGGACGCAATATTCGCTGCAAATACCAGATATTTACTTACTTTTTCAAATGTTTCGTTTTTAAAAATATTATTCTGTTTAATTAAAATAATTGAAGCATTAAAAATACCTGGGTAATTTCGTTGGTAAATATCAACACTCATATCTGCAGCCGATTTTAAATTATCAATTAAAAGATTAAATTCATTTGGAATTGCTGCTCCTGTTATTCCTGAAAATCCTTTTGTGAAATGACCAATTGAACCTAAAGACGAAGAAGTTAATGAAGCGTAAGTGGCAACATCAATTTTTTGGCCGTTTTGAATTTGTTTTTTAATTCCTGAACAAGCCTGGTTAATATTTTCCAAAGCCGCCAATCCCGCATAAAACTCATATCTTTTTGAAATAACAGAATTAAAAATAGCTTCAAGATTTTGACCTCCCAGCGTTAAGTTCCCAAAACAAGGATTATTGATATGTTTCTGGTACAATAAACCAACGAATGTATTTAGAAGATCTTCATTTGAAAAAAGATTTCTTAATTGCGTTTCATTCAAAAAAAGCCCTTCTTTGTCGTTATTTGTTCGTAGCGCATCCATGAACATGGCAATAAGTTTAATGTAAGAATTAAAATCATTATTTGCATTACATATCAGCGACTCGGAACTGACTGAATTCATTATTTTAATGATGTTGTTGCCATCCATTACACCTTGAAGCACGGTTAACGGAATAACAAAAATTCTGGGATCCGGATTTGCGGTGGGTGAAAAAATACTTTTAATTTCTCTGGTTCTTTTATAACAGACAGAATCATTATTGCATTCACGAAAGGTGACATCTCTTAATGATAATATGTTGCGCGGAATATTCAAAAGGTCTTTCATAAACGCATCGCGTAGCTCCTGCAATAATGTGTTAATATTATACAACTCGATATTTGATAATAGGTATACAGAGTGTGGGAATAATTTTTTTACTTCGGGATAATGTTTTAAATCTTCCTTAAACCTATTAAAAAAAGCCATCGATAATTCCTGTTTTGCGCGTTGAATTAAAAATTTAGCTAAGCCATCTGCAAAATTTGTAACATTTAATCCCATAACAGAACCTGAAAACCCTTGGGGTGAGGCAGAAACCGGATCCACAGCTTCAGTAAAGTTCAGTTTTATTTTGTTGAGAAACGGATTAAGCTTAGGCCCTTTTTCCAATGTTAATTTAAAGTCGGAATGGCTGGTAATGTTAGTTCCAGAATAAAATGATGCAACACTTAAGAACTCATTTTTATTTATGCCGGTTTGCGCGGCTTTTAAATATTTCTGCGCATCTTCATATAAATTACCTGTTGCGCCAAGTTGAGCGAATGAATTTTTTGAAAAACAAAGTAGCGAGACCATAGCGAATAAAAAAATAATTTTTTTCATAGGATAGTTAAATTAAGTTTCGTGAGTAATTTATTTATGGGAAGTATATAAGAAAACTTATCGTCGCACGCTGTAATAATTCCTATTAATTCATTGTCGTTCGTGAAAGCCAATCCCCCAGAATCGCCCGATTGGGTGACCGGAAGGCAAGTCTCTTTGTCGCATTTGTCAGCCACCAAAATAACTTCATCAAAAGTAATGCTTTGAGCGTTTTTATAAGCTACACTTAAACGTTTACTTACCATTTCAATAACAAGCGCGTCTTTTAATTTACATTTGTTACCGCGTACTTTTATCTTTAGTTTAAGCCAGTCGGTTTTCGAAATGCTTTTTATTTTATTATGAAACTGTTCGGGCGAGACAGTATTAATGAAATTTTCATTCTCAATAAGTGCTAATCCAAAATCGCCTTCCGCATTCATGTTGCTATAATACCATGAGCCTATTTTTTTATCGTCATATAAAACCTGTTTGGAATCGGTATTTAATAGCTGGTTTTCTAAAAAACCATCGCTTAAAACATGGCCGTTCGTTAATAAATAGTTGTTGCCAATATCATCCTGCATCACACAACAACCCGAACCTGTGTACTTGGGAGAATCTTCATGCGCCACCGCTCCATCCATTCCTGAAGTAATTTTTATTTCTCCCAAACCGCAAACTACATCTGTTTTTACATTCCTTATCTTATTTCCGGGCAATTTTACAGGAATTGTCTTCGGAATGTTTATTTTATTATGATCTTTTAAAAAAATCCCCAAAACATGTTGGTGTTTATCGTTTACAAGAATTAGCGAATCATTTAAATACTTAATATTTGGAAATTGCGCATGTAATTTTTTTTGATTTTGTTTTAAAGCGAGATTTATCAGTTGGTGTTGACCAATAGCTTTTAGTATTTTTTTTTTTGATTTTTTTGTTGTTGCCATTCTTATCTATAACTTAGCTAATATAAAGTAATAAATTGTATTAATTGTTATGATCTTCCAAATCTTTTTTAAAATCGTATTGCAAATCTTCGTGCAATTTTGCTATAACAACATTAATTTTTTTGAGTTGATGGTTGTACAAATTGGTAATTAAGGCACTTTTATGAATGGGAATACCGGAATGTTTTAATTTATTGCAATAATAAATAAGCAACTCTGCCTCTGCAGGCTTAGAGCCCATGTGTTTAATGTATTTATTGGTAATGCGTAAAATTTTGCGCAAACTTTTTTTTGCCAAATATAAATTAGAATGATTTATCTCCGGAAACTGCTCGTCCATTTTATTTTTAATGGCAGCAATAAATGCAGGCTGGTTGTGACTCTCGAAAAGTAAATAGGTGAGGAGTTCTTTATTATCTTTTTTGTATTTGGCTAAACTCATGCAAAGTTCAACAAGAGTTTTCGGGTCGAGGTCGCTGAGTTCTTTTTTTATTTCGTTAACAGTGGCCGCTTTCATTATTTTTTCTTTAACGGTTCCAGTAAATATTCTAAGCCGTTTAATTTTATTTCGTAAATAGTTTGGAGTAGCATTCCTAATTTTCCTTCCGGGAAATCCTTTCGGTTAAACCATTCTAAATACGATACCGGTAAATTACAAAGCAACCAACCTTTAAATTTCCCGAAAGGCATTTCCATTTTTACAAGTTCTAATAATAATTGCGGATTGGCTTCGTTCATTTCGAGATAAAATTATTTCATTTTACTGATGAATTTTGCTTCTTTTCTCCGCTTGGTTTCTTGCCGGCGTTTACCACCGAGATTTACTTTTTTATTTTTATCTTTCTTTTCGTGAAAGGCGCCTTTTGGTGTTGCTTGCTTATTAAATTTTTTAAGATTTTTATCTTTCTTAATTGGTTTTTCTTCGGGGATAAGAATATTTGAAATTTCAACTTCTAAGGGAAGATCCAACATGTGAATTTTTTTATTCATTAAAGTTTCAATTTTTATTTGAAACAATTTTTCGACTTCTGTAATAAAAGTAACGGTGGATCCTTCTTTATCGGCGCGTCCGGTTCTGCCAATACGATGAATGTAATCGCCGGGTTCTTTGGGTGTATCAAAATTTATAACGTGACTCATTTCCGGAATGTCCAATCCGCGCGCAATGATATCGGTGGCAATTAAAACGCGGTTATTTCCTTCCAGAAATTTTTTAAGAGAACTAAACCTTTGCGGTTGCGTTTTATTAGAATGAATGATTCCTATCTCACCAATAAATTTTGGTTCAAGGGATTTATATAAAATATCTCCCAGTTTTTTATTTTTTACAAACACCAATACTTTTTTTATGGATTCATCAGTCAGCAATAAATATTCCAGCAAATTTATTTTGGTATTAAAATTAGGAACATAATATGCGTATTGAGTAATTTTTTCGATGGGAGTACCTCGGGCTACTAATTCGAGATACACCGGTTGATGAAAATATCCGGCAATCATTTTTTCTACATCCTCATCTAAAGTAGCCGAAAATAAAAGATTTTGCCGCTTGGGCGGAATGGCTTCCATAATGCTGAGTAATTGCGGACGGAATCCCAAATTCAGCATTTCATCCACTTCATCAATCACTAATTTTTGGATAGAGTGAAATTGTAAAGTGCGGCTTAAGAACATATCCATTAATCGCCCCGGTGTGGCAACAAGTATGTCGAGACCGTTATATATTAATTGTTTTTGCGTGTTGATGTTGGCGCCGCCGTAAATTCCGGCGTAACGAATGTTGATGTAAGCAGTTAATTTTTTTATTTCATCAGTAACCTGTACAACTAATTCGCGTGTAGGAACCACAATTAAAACGCGCGGTTGTTTTTGTTCCGAAAAATTTAATTGACGCAAAATGGGTAATAGGTAGGCAAATGTTTTTCCGGTTCCGGTTTGTGCAATGGCCACCACATCTTTTCCCGACATCACTACCGGAAAGGCTTTTTCCTGAATAGGAGTGGGTGTATCAAAACCCAGATCATGTAAAGCTTTTAATAATGCAGGAGTTATATTGAGGTCTTTGAAATGCATTGAATTTTTATTTTAGCTAAGATAGTGTTTTAAAGTAAGCGCAACTTTTTGCCACCACACATTCGTTGCATTTGGGGTTTGTTGGTCGGCAGGTTTCTCTTCCTAAAAACGAAATGGCCATACCAATTTGTCCCCAATCTTTTTCCGGAATTTCTTCCATGATTTGTTTTTCCATTTTTTTGGGATCAGTGCCTGAAGCAATTCCCAAACGCGGCGCTACTCTTAAAACATGCAAATCAACAATCACTCCTTCGGCTTTTACGCCTGCTTCACGCATAATAACGTTCGCCGACTTCCGACCGATACCCGGAAGTTCAATTAATTCTTCCATAGTGAGTGGAATATTTCCTGCCTTGCCGGCAGGCAGGTTATCGTCTTTAATTTTTTGTGATAGTTTTAATATCCAACTGGTTTTGTTACCAAAGTTGCGCACTTTCCCAATAAATTTATATAAAATTTCGGCGTCGGCACGCGCTAAAGATTTCATATCCGGAAACGCTTTAAAAAATGGCGGCGCCACTTCGTTAATATGCTTGTCGGAATCTTGCGCCGACAAAATCACCATTACCACTAACTGATAAATATTTTTGTATTCCAATGGATGCGGTTTATTTTTGTATTTCGCAAGCAGTGGTTTAAGCGCTGTTGACCAATTGAGTTTTGCCATAATTTGATTTTTTGATTCTTTACTAATTTGCAATTTTTTAGCGATACCTCAAAGTATTATTGTGAATTTTTGACTCTTTTCTTCGTTTTGCAGAGTTGAATTTACCAATTAAACTTTAATCACCTTTTGTTTTAATCTTGTCGAGGTGTTTTCTCTGTCTAAAGTAGGCAATCGTTCCATTTTTGTAACTTCTATATTTAAAAAATCAAATTCTATCATTACTTTCCCAAATAATTTATAACAGCCGGGGCCTTTAAAGGGATATTGTTTTGCGGAAGGCGGAAAATGTACAGTATCAATCCACATCCCTTCGCTGTCTAAAAATGTTCCGAAATACATGCGGTCGCCTTTGCTGGTGGAAGTATGTTTTACATTTACGAGATAGCCGATTATCTCTACATGTTTATTTGCAAATTGTTTTAATTCTGCGGCGGTTAAATTAAAAGCAGGTGTTTCACTTAATAAATTAAATGGCGAGGTGAGTGAAAAGCCGAGTAATTCTATTTCATCAAAAGCATCGTCGTACCAGTTATCAGTTAATTCGGGTAATTTAAATTTTCGCACTTCAATTTCAAAAAGTTCTTTGCCGACTTTCGGTTTTTTTATTGGGGAAATAAGCGAATGTGCTTCCCATAATAATTTTTTTTTATTTTTTTTGGTAAAACGTAAAGCCCCGACTCTTATTAATAACCGTATTTGTTCAATGCTCGGATTAACACGCTTTACAAAATCAGGTAAATGTTTGAAGGCGCCGTTTTTTTCGCGCTCTTCTAAAATACTTCGAACTAACGGTGTCTCCACCTCCCCAATCATATTTAATCCTAAAAAAATATCTTTTCCTTTAACCACACACAAATACTCACTGTGGTTTACGCAAGGGGGCTCTATGTTTGCACCATGCAGCCGCGCTTCGTGTATGTACAATTCCATTCGGTAAAAACCACCGCCGTTATTTAATGTGGCTACCATGTACTCAATGGGAAAATACGCTTTTAAATAAAGTGCCTGATAACTTTCTACAGCGTAACTGGCCGAATGTCCTTTCGAAAAAGCAAAATTGGCAAAGCTTTCTATTTGATTCCATATATCATTAATGGTTTTTTCTTCGTAGCCTTTTCCCCTACAATTATTAAAAAACTTTTCGCTTACTTCATTAAATTCGTTACGCTTTTTAAATTTCCACGACATGCCCCGCCGCAAATAATCTGCTTCTGCCAATGTTAATCCTGCAAAAAAATGCGCCACTTTAATTACGTCTTCCTGATATACCATTACGCCATACGTTTCTTCCAGTAAATTATATAACTCCGGAATTTCTTTTCTTGCTTTTTCGCGCAGCTCAACATTTCTAAAACGTAAAATGTATTCGCGCATCATGCCGCTTTTTGAAACACCCGGACGAATAATTGAACTCGCCGCTACCAGTCGCAAATAATCATCGGCCTGTAATTTTGCCAGCAACATTCTCATAGCGGGCGATTCAACATAAAAACAACCAATGGTTTTTCCTACACGCAATAAATCTTTTACTTTTTGGTCGCTCGTAAATTTTTTGATGTCGTGAATGTCAATTTCTATTCCGTTATTTTTTTGAACAATTTCTACGGTATCTTTTATTTTTCCCAAACCGCGCTGACTCAAAATATCAAATTTATACAAACCAATATCTTCGGCCTCCAGCATACTAAATTGTGTAGTAGGATACCCTTTTGGCGGCATAAATGTTGCTGAGTACGCCGTAATGGGTTCTTCCGAAATTAAAATACCACTCGAGTGAATGCTTAAATGCGCCGGGAAACCATGAATAAGTTTACTGTAATTTAAAACCAGCCGGCCAATATCATCTGTATCTTTTGGGTGCTGCACTTTTTGTAACCTATCAATTTCCTGCGCGGGTAAGCCGAAAACTTTTCCTAACTGTCTGGTTACCGCGTCACTCTGAAAAGTATTGTATGCGCCCAACAAAGCCGCTTTTTTATCGTTACCAAATCTTCTAAAAATATAATCGGTAATATCGTCGCGGTCGGTCCACGAAAAATCAATATCAAAATCGGGCGGATTGGTGCGGAACGGATTAATGAAACGTTCAAAATATAAATCGAGTTCAATGGGATCGACATCGGTAATGTTTAGTAAATACGCCACTATGCTATTGGCACCACTTCCTCTGCCAACGTAAAAATAATTTTTGTGGCGTGCATAGTTAATAATATCCCAGTTAATTAAAAAGTAGGAAGCAAAATGCATTTCAGCAATGATGTCGAGTTCTTTTTGAAGTCGTTCCATTACAATGTGGTTGGCATTTTTATAACGGTACGGTAAATTTTTGTAGCATTTGCGTTTTAATAATTCTAAATCAGACGAAACGCTATTGGTAAAATGTTTTAAATTTTTATTGGCAAATTTTCCGAAGGTAATTTCAATGTTGCAATCGTTTAAAATAAATTCGGTATTAATTATTATTTGCGGATATTCTGCGAAAGTTTTATACAATTTATCTTTAGAAGGCATTATTTCGTCGGGATGCGTTTGCTCATCGGACGAAAGCTTACTTAGCAGGGTATTTTTATCAATGGCACGAAGCAAACGGTGCGCGTTAAAATGTTTTTTTTGCGCGAAGGTTACGGGCTGGAGCACTACTAATTTTTTTAAATTGTTTTTGGCGGGAGAAAACTGCAGTTGCGATAATTCTTTGGAGGAAATACCAATGAATTCATTTTCACGAAGTGTTTTTCCCTTGTAACAAGCAAACGGATAAATAATATATGCGTGATTAAATTCAGGCGCTTCGTCTTCAAATTTTTCGCCGCTGTGTAAATGTTCGCTAAGATGTTCGTTGAGTTCTTTAAATCCCAAATTATTTCTGGCAATACCAATGTACTGTTGTTTTATTCCGTTTCTGAAATCAATTCCCAAAATAGGTTTTAATCCCATTTCTACAGCTTCTTTCACACCATAAATACAAGCCGAAGTATTATTAATATCGCTCAGCACAAAACACGAATAACCTTTTTGCTTTACTTCATCCAGCAACTCATCTGTAGAAAAAGTTCCGTAGCATAAACTGTAATATGTATGGCAGTTGAGTAACATTTTTTGTTTGCAACTTGATGTTCCAATTTGGAACATCAAGATTTCATTGTTTTTAACTTGTTTTTCCATTGAAGGGATTAAAATTATGGTGTTTTATTCCCATGCCTGCTGCCCGTTGTATCGCCTCTTTACCATATCGCTTTCTCAATTTATCCATTACCTGATACAATTGCATTTGTTCAATCGCATCATCAAATAAATCGAATTGGTAATTGCCTTGTATTAAATGACTGAAACGTATTCCCACTAAACGAATAAGCATACGCTTTTGAAAAAGTTTATTAAATAATTCTTTTACTCTATCTATGAGCACATGGTCTAAAGAAGTATAAGGAATACGCATTTGCATGGTATAAGTATTAAAATCGGAATAGCGTATTTTTACTGTTACACAGGCGGTGAGTTTTTCTTCGCTTCGTAATTGAAAAGTAAGTTTCTCTGTCATACTGATGAGTACCGAATTTAAATAAGTCATATCAATGGTATCTTTTTCAAAAGTGCATTCGGTTGAAATGGATTTACGTTCGCTATATTGCTCCACCGGACTGTTATCAATACCATTGGCTTTTTTCCATATACCGATGCCGTTTTGTCCGAGCACCTGTTCCATAAGTTCTATGGGCATCTCCTGAACGGTTTTCACTTTTTCGACACCCATGCCTCTTAGTAATTGGTAAGTTTTGTCTCCTACCATTGGAATTTTTTTTATTGATAGCGGTGCTAAAAAACCTTTTTCGGTTCCAAATGGAATTTCTTTGTGACCGTTAGGTTTCGCTTCGCCTGTTCCTACTTTCGCTACAGTTTTATTGGTAGATAACGCAAAAGATATGGGCAATCCGGTTTCTTTAATTATTTTTTCGCGGAGTTCTCTGGCGGCGGCATAACACCCAAAAAATTTATCCATTCCCGTAAGGTCAATGTAAAATTCATCAATGGATGTTTTTTCATATAAGGGAACATTTTCGTGAATGATGTCGGTAATTACATTGGAGAAATAACTATACCGTTCGTGATCGCCTCGTTTAATAATAGCTTGTGGACATAATTGCCGTGCCATTTTCATAGGCATGGCCGAATGTATGCCAAATTCTCTTGCCTCATAGCTGCAGGATGCAACAACGCCTCTGTCGCTGGTTCCTCCTACCAATATAGGTCTACCATTTAAAGAACTGTCGAGCAAACGTTCTACCGATACAAAAAATGTATCTAAATCCATGTGTGCAACTGTACGGTTCATTTTTAATAAAAAAATAACAATGCATTTCCCCAATCTCTATAAAAAATTACAAAAACAATACCGATAACCGATGGCTTATGTTGGGATAATTTAAATAGGAGTTTCATAACTCAAAGCTAAGCGAGTTATTAAAGAGGTGTTGCTATAAATTGTAGCATTATAGCGAACAGGTTAAATGTAGGTGACTTAGGATTTATCCTATCCATTTGTTCAGGTGAAAAGAGGAATGGGATTTATAGGAATAACATTTATAAAAAGTCAATTTTATACGTACGGTGGTATAAAAGATAATGCTTTATTTAATTTGGAATTTTGTATCTGATGAAAAAACGAATTATTATTTTGACACTTTAATCTCACATTTTATTTTGTAAGGAATGAAAAGAAATAAAAAAAGATAAGCAATGTTCTACTTTAAAAACCTAAAACCGTACACACAACAATTGAAATTAAAAAAGGAAAGAATTAAAAGCCCGTCAACTATTCCGTTAACCAATAAAAAAACCCCGATAAATTACCGGGGTTTTTGTTTTACTATTGGTGATCCCGCTGGATTATTACATGATCCCAAAAATATCCATTCTGATAATCGAAACCTGATTTACTGGCGTAAATCGGTTTTTTAATTTGCAATTGCTTATGAAAATGAAAATATTTTCAACGCAATCACAAATTAAAAAACCCTGAGTCTTGCGCCTCAGGGTTTCGATTCATCTGTGATCCCGCTGGGATTCGAACCCAGGACCCTTACATTAAAAGTGTAATGCTCTACCAGCTGAGCTACGGAATCATCATTATGTTTATTCCCTCATAATGGAAGGATTTGGATGAAATTATACTGAAAAGAACTTTTTTATAAGGTTGCAAATATAAAAGCAATATTTACGACCTCAAAATTTTTTTTTGCATATATTTAAGCCTTGTTTTTCGTTATAAAATAGATTTTAAATAAATTTAACCGGCAAGTGAGTTTTACCTTGGAAATACAGCTAATGAAGGGTTTCAGCAACTTCAATTTTGGTCAGATTGTGACCGATGCGGAGGCTCTTTTTGGTCTTGCCGATGAAGCTCAGACACTGGAAGACGATATTCTTGAAACTTCCTCTTATGTTATGCATTATTGGTCGCTGGGCTTTTCGCTTTTTTTTGATAAGAATAAAGGAAATGCGTTTAGCAGCGTTGAGGTAGATAATAAAGAAACACTGATGTTTAAACAAAAAGTATTCAGCATGAGCGAAAAGGCACTCATCGAACTCCTTAAAGTTAATGGCTATAAGCTCAGCGATAGTGAAACTCACTCTTGGGGCGAAAAACGTCTTAGTTTTGATGACGCAGGTCTGGATTGTTACTTCGAAAACGGAAAACTTGTTTCCATTAATTTTGGTGTGGCAAATTTTGGCAGTAATTTCTCTTATTTTCCCAATTAAAAAAAGCACATATTTACCTTATCTTTATAAAAAAATAATACCATGCCCGGAAAAGAATTATTTGGCGAAGAAGAACGTAAAGAAATAAACGATGTTTTAGCAACGGGAATTTTATTTCGTTATGGTCACGATGCACTTCGCAACAACCATTGGAAAGCAAAAGATTTTGAAACCGAAGTAAAAAAAATTACAGGTGCAAAATTTGCGCACGCCATGAGCAGCGGTTCAACAGCCATTGCAACTGCGCTGGCAGCAAGCGGAATCGGCGCGGGTGATGAAGTAATTGTTCCGCCATTTACATTTATGGCAACCATTGAAGCCGTTTTGTTTATTGGTGCCTTACCTGTATTCGCCGAAATTGATGAAACATTATGTTTGAGTGCCGAAGGAATTAAACAAGCCATTACTAAAAAAACAAAAGGTGTTTGTTTGGTTCACATGTGCGGCGCTATGGCGGAAATGGATTCGATAATGAAAGTGATAAATGAAAATAAATTAATTTTAGTGGAAGATGCAGGGCAATCATTTTCTTCTTCCTATAAAGGAACGTATACCGGTTTATTCGGAAAAGCGGGAAGTTATTCATTTGATTTTTTTAAAATTGCAACAGCAGGTGAAGGCGGCGTTTTAGTTACCAATGATGAAACCACTTACAAAAAAGCCGATGTGTATAGCGATCACGGACACAATCACGAAGGAAATAACCGCGGCATGGAAAATCATCCCTACTTAGGATTTAATTACAGAATAAGTGAATTGCATGCTGCTATTGGATTGGTGCAAACACGAAGAGTGCCCGCCATAAAAGAAAAAAATCGCCACAACAAACAATTTTTAATTAATGAATTATCAAAAACAACGGGAATAAGTTTTTCGCGTTTAGCAGATCCTGATGGAGATTCAGCAACACATTTAAATTTATTTTTACCTGATACCGAAGCTGCAAAAAGAACAGTAACAGAATTAAGAACCGCAAATGTTGGCGGTTTTGATTATTGGTTTTTAAATATGTATCATTTCATTAATCAGTGGGATCATATTAAAGAAATGCGTACTGTAAGTAAATTACCAATAGAAATTTTAGGCGCACCACAAGATTATAAAAATTTACAATTGCCAAAAACGCAGGAAGTGATCGGAAAATTAATTTCGTTTGGGGTGAGTTGTAAATGGACAGAACCCGAAATGCGCGAACTCGCTACAAAAATTTCGGCTTGCGTTACTAAAGCAATTAAGCCTGTAAATGCATAAGAATTTTAAAAATATTGACAATGTAACTTACGGTCGCGGTGCGTTTTCGCAACTAGCCGAAACGGTTGAGCTTGTTCGAAAGGAAAATAAAAATTATTTTGTTTACGTTGTAGATAATTATTTTAAAGGAAAAGAATTAGCGAATAAACTTCAAAATAAAAAAGAAGATTTAATTTATTTTATTGATGTTGATCCGCACGAACCAACAACTGAACAAATAGATGCGTTGCGCGACGAAATTATTTCTAAAAAAGGTTTACCAAGCGGTGTGATTGGAATTGGCGGCGGAAGCATTATGGATATTGCCAAAGCATTATCACTAATGTTAACCAACGAAGGCTCTTCCACTTTATATCAGGGTTTAAATTTAATTAAGAAACCGGGCGTTTATCATTTAGGAATTCCAACAATTTCGGGAACAGGTGCTGAGGTGTCGATGACAGCGGTGTTAACCGGTCCCGAAAAAAAACTGGGATTGAAATGTGACTCAACGGTTTTTAATCAGGTTATTTTAGATCCCGAATTAATTTCAACGGTTCCACTCGATTGGTGGTTTTATACAGGCATGGATACTTACATTCATTGCATCGAAAGTGAAAGCGGTATTCGCAATAATGCTTTTAGTTTAGCTTATGGCGAACAATCTTTAAAACTGTGCCGTGAAATTTATTTGGGAGAAAAAGCCGGACAAACCAATGAGAACAATGATAAATTAATGGTGGCTTCGTTAATGGGAGGTTTAAGTTTAACGTATAGTGAAGTAGGAGTGTGCCACGCCGTTAGTTATGGATTATCAAAAATTTTGGGAACACGTCACTGTTATGCAAACTGCATTATTTTTCAGCACTTAGAAGATATTTATCCGAAAGGAGTTTCTGAATTTAAACAAATGATTCAAAAACATAAAATTGAACTGCCTCAGAATTTAAGTAAAGACTGGGATGATAAAACTCTCACCGCAATGGCCACTGTGTCGTTCAATCTTCCTTTCATGTGGAATCATGCTTTCGGCGATAATTATAAAGAGATTGCAACAATGGATTATATTATAAATTTATTCAGGAGATTATAAAATAAATATTTTCGTTTAAAAAAAATTATTTTGTGAAGATAATTTTATGATTTTCCACTCCGATTGAAGTTTGAATTTTTAAATGATAAATTCCTTCGGCCAATTTTAAACTATTTAAGTTTAGAGGAAAAACTGAATTGGCAATTGCATTTACGCTTTCATTTAAAATTAATTTTCCTAACTCATTATACAAAAATATTTTTGCGGGAGAATCTATTCCAAAAATAATATTTATATTTTCATTGGTAGGATTCGGATAAACTAATAAGTTATTCTGCGAAAAACTTTGTCCTTCAATTCCGGCAGTGGCTACGCAATTATAAATTATTTTAAAACCAAAAGAAACTATTCCTCCGTCGGATTTAAATCTTAAGGTAATTGCAGTGCCAGTTGAGGTAATTGTACCCGGACTGTTAGTTCCTGTGTAACTTCCCATTAACGGAGAGGCGGTTGTTCCTCCATTATAAATAAATAATGAATCGTACCCTTGTTCGGTACCAAAACTTTTAAATTGTAATTGCACGTTGTTTATACCGTTAGGAGTAATGCTGTAAGTGTAACTTTCGTTATCGTAATAATTTCTTGTTGGGCCCCCCATATCAAATAAACTATCGGTACACGGACGAACTTCACAAGTAGAAAATTTATCTTTTATTAATTGCCAGTAATCGCTGTAACCATCATCATAACCCAGCGCCCAAATTCCTATTCCCCCAATACCAACCTGATTCACATAATCAAATTTTCTTCCCATACTATAAATATCATCAATCCAGCACTGGCGCCATAAACCTGCATTTAAGTAAGTGAAATATGGGTTGTAACAATTTGTTTCCCATTTTTTATTTCCGGCAGAGTAGGTAGCGGGATTATTTTTTACATAATTATAAATGCGTGTGCTGTTAAATCCTCCGGTGGTGTTGGCGGGCGCGGCATTACTAACGGTTTCCCACTCGCGGCCATAATAAGGCAATCCCAATAATAAATTATTTCGGTTCATACCTTGTTTTAAATAATAAGTTACCGATTTTGTTAATGTATAATTATAGCCTGTTTGAAAATTATAGAGAGGGGCTTCGGGTCCTGCTTGCGCGCTGCCCGAATAATAATAATCGTATCCCATAATAATGGCATTATTTAAAATAGGATTTAAATTGGGTATATCAAAAACACCGCTCCAGTCAACAGCATACAATGCAACAGAGAGTTCATAATTTGGATTAGCTGCCAGTAAAGCGGTTTTTAAATTCACCATAAAATTTTTAAAAGGAACTTTATCGGAAGCACTCATGGCTTCAAAATCAATATTTACACCATTACCGCCACGACTGTTTAAAAGCGAAACCATATTATTAATAAAAGTAGTTTGTGCCGATGGGGTTGCCCAAAATGTGGCATGACTTGCAAACAACGTTGCGCAGATATGAATTTTTTTTCCGTTCGCTTTTGCCGCCGTAACGGCGGCGCTGGTTGCCCACGCAAACGAACCGTTAGTATTTTGCCCCGTAGTTGGAGAAACCGAATAATCGAAATAACAAAAATCGCTGATCATGGTCCAGTCGTAATTCAAATAAACATTTCCCACCCAATAAGGATGCCATCCGAAAACACGTTTTTTTAAGGTGCAGGCTTGTTCTGAATTATTTGTTTTTAGATTTAGCGAAGGAGAAACGCCATTGGTTATTTTATTTAAACTATCCCACGAAGTTTCTTTACTTAAAATAAAACTCTTGTAAAACTCGGATTGCTCCTGCATCACTGATTTATGCGAGGTTTGCGCCGATAAGATAGCAATGAAAAATAAAAACAGAAAAGTAAATTTAGCTTTCATATTACAGGAAACTAAGTTACACAAAAATTAGTGTGTTTAAGAATGAAATTCTATTAAAACAATTTAGAAACTAAATATATTTGCTCTTGCGTGCTTTTTCGATCGCCTCAGCTTTAGAATGCACTTCTAATTTGAGATAAATGTTTTTAATGTGCGACTTCACAGTTTCTTTATCAATAAATAATTGTGTGGCAATGGTAGAATAACTTTTGCCGGATGATAATAATTCTAAAACTTCTAATTCGCGGGCCGTTAATGGTGTTTGTCGGTTTTTGTGAAATGAAGAAACCACCATGCGCGCAATGTTGGTACTCATAGGTGCGCCGCCACTGTCTAATTCTTTAAGCGATTCAATTAATTTTGCCGACGGTGTATTTTTTGTGAGATAACCGCTGGCACCTTCGCACAAAGCTTTAAACACCAAATCGTCATTTTCATAAACCGTAACCACTACAACATGTGTGTCGGGCAAAATGGCTTTAATTTTAGGAATGGCATCGATGCCGCTCATGCCGGGCAATTCAATGTCCATCAAACAAATTTGCGGTGCATCTTCTTTTATTTTTTTAATGGCGTCTTCGGCATTTGAATATGCATTTACAACAATGTAATCGCTGCTTTGATTTATTAAAGTAACAAATGCTTCTCTGATAATAACATCATCTTCAACAATAATTAATTTTTTGGCCATTGCATTTTTCATTCTAAATTATTTATTTAAAGTTAATATTATTTCAGTTCCGTTTCTAGGATGAGAATTAACATTTAATTGCGCTCCTACGCGAGAAGTTCGTTGTTGCATATTGGCCAAACCGAAACTATTTTTATTTTCTTTTAATTCAAAACCGACACCATTGTCTCTTAATGTTATAATAAAATGCTCGTGGTTTTGTTCTACTTGTAAAAGAACGTTACTTGCTTTGGCATGTTTTAGTACATTGGATAATCCTTCTTTAAAAATCATAGCAATGTTTCTTCCGGTTCCGGGTAATTCTTTTTTATTTTTTAACTCATCTGAAAGTCCGCGCACTTCAAAATTTGTTCCGGTGCCGTAAAATAATTCATCTGCAAAATCTTTTATCCTAATAATAACCTCATATAAATTATCGTTACCGGGGTTAATAGACCAAATAAAATCTTTTGTGCCCTGATACAAGCGCGACGAATTTTGCGCAATAACATCCAGTAATTGATTCGCTTCTTTATTTTCTTTCACCACTTTTATCCGTGCCATTTCTACCAGCATGGAAATTCGTGTTAAACCATTACCAAATTCATCGTGTAAATCAAGCGCAGCCGCTTTTCTTACTTTTTCATTTTCTTCTTTACGAATATTTTCTTCCTGACGTAAACGGTTAATTTTATTATTCAAACGAATTCGATAAATCATTCCGCTACTCAATAACGCAATTAGGATGGTAAATAAGTAAAACCACCAGGTGTTCCAGAAGGGCGGATCAACAATAAATGAAAATAAAAACGGTTGGGATTCAACACCTTCAGAAGTCACCGCTTTTACTTCCATATTATAATTACCGGGCGCCAAACCCGCAAAAACCAAATTAAAAATTCCCGACGGATTTATTTCAGTCCATTTATCGCGCATGCCTTTGAATCTATAAAATAAACGAATATTTTTTGCACCTGAAAAATCGGGAACAGAAAATTCGAAGTGTAATTTATTTTCGTTGTATTTTAATTTTAAATTTTTTGGCATACCAAGTAAAGTATCAAACGGTACATCATCAATTTGTAAAGCACGCAACAAAATATACGGTTCATTTTTATTGACGATTTGTTTTTCGGGATAAATACTTACTAAAGCGCCAATGCCACCAAACACCAATTCACCATCAAATGCTTTATGAAAACCACCGGAGTTAAATTCGTTAATGCATAGGCCGTCGGTGGCATTGTAATTTTTAAAAGAATAATTTATTGGATCAAAAACGGTAATCCCAAAATTAGTACTCATCCAAAAATTACCATTATTGTCGCGCAACAATCCGTAAATAAAATTATTGGCCAATTCTTTTTTAGAATAAAAATTCAAGAAACCTGAATTGCCATTTGTGTTTTTTAGTAAACTTAAGCCCTTTGTAGTAGCTACAATAATTTCACCTTTGTTGGTTTCATTAATATCCATAATTGAATTCGCGAGCAGGCTGCTACTATCAGACGCGGTATTTTTATAATGAAAATTATGTCCTGTTTTTTTATCCATATAATACAATCCATTTAAACTGCCAAACCACCAGTTTTGTTTACTGTCGACAAAAATGGAAGATACCGATTGAAATTTTTGCGAAACATCATCCAGTTTTATTTCGCTTTGCAAAGTGGTTGCGCCGGTGTTTTGATTGTAAATTATTAAGCCCTGCCAACAGCCAATTAATAATTCATTCTTATTAAGTTCTACAATTTTTAAAACATGATTTCTTTTCCCATTCGAAACCAAAGCGTCGGCAATCAATTCTAATTTATTTTTTACTTTGTCTATTTTATAAAGAGAATTTCCTAAACCTGCCCAAACGGTATTATTTTCATCGCAACATAAAGCTTCAATGGGTCGCTGTGCTTTTAGAATTTCATCTCTCAAATCAATATAATCGGCTTTTTTAGTGGCAGAATTAATTTTGCATAACCCGAAATTCATTCCCGACCAAATAACACCGTCCTTGTCTTTTACAATTCCGTAAAAATTGGGATCCACTTTATCAAGTGTTGAAGAGGGTAAGGAAAAAGAATTTTTAGAATAGCTGTAATTAAAAATGCCGGCATCGCGCGAGCCAATCCAAACAATGTCATCTATTGAATTCGCATTCTGATACAATGAAGAAACGGCATTGGTTATTAAACCAAAACGGGAATTATCATTTTTATTGAAGTGTTTTTCGATTTTTAAAGAATCATTTTCATTAATAGTAATGCGAAAAAGTCCGTTGCCATCGGTACCAATCCAAATATTATTCTGACGATCAATAACACCGCTGCTAATTAGTGATGAAGATTCTTTATTTAAAGTAAGACTTGTAGTTTTGGCAGTGGTGGTGTTATAACAATAAAATAAATTATTAAGGGAAAAGTAAAGTTTATCCTTTTTCCAAAATACAGTGTAGGCTAATAAAGGAATTTTGTTTTTTGAATCGTTTAATCCTGAATTAACTTTAAGAGGTAAAAAACTTTTTTTTGTTTCATCAAAATAAAAAATGCCTCTGTTTGTACCGGCGTAAATTTGCCCTTGATCGTTGGCGCAAAGCGAAAGCATCGTTGGTTTAAAATTTGTTTCGTCAGTTTCAAAATCGAAGGGTAGAAAAACGTATTCGTTATTTTTATTTTCAATTAACTCAACAAAACCATCGGAAGTATTTAAATAAATTTTATTATTCAAGCACCAAACTCTTCCAATGTTAATTGTTTTACCGGGTTCGCTTTTAATTTTTTCATTAATATGTGTGACCTTAAAAGTTTGTAGATTCATTTTATCCAAACCACCGCCACTTACAATCCACAAATTATCAGATTTATCAACACTCGATGAAAATATATTATCACCTGAAATAGACTGCGGATTGAACGATTGAAAATTAAATTGATCAATTTGCCGGCCGTCATAACGGTTCAATCCATCTTGGGTGCCAAACCACATATAACCCTTTTTATCCTGAACAATAGAGCTGATACTGCTTTGTGATAAACCTTGTTCTAGCCAAATATGATCGAAAAAACCATGATCTTGTGCTTGTAAATTAAGCGTATTGCAAAGAAAAGCGAAACCCGCAATAATGTATATTTTAACTCGAAGAATCACTTATACAAATGTCGTATTTTAAGTTAAAGTGTGCTCACCCTTTTTGGGGTATTTTGGATTAATGGGCAAAAATAGTGCTATAATCGAACATTAGTAATAAGAACGAAAACAGATTAAAATCACTATCTTTGTGCCAGTAAATTCTGACCTTAGCATGTACATTTTAATATTTTTTCTGGCGCACTGGTTTCTTTCCTTGTTTTGTCAAACTTTTTTTCTGCACCGATACGGTTCACATAAAATGTTTACGATGAATAAATTTTGGGAACGTTTTTTTTATTTTTTTACTTTTTTCACTCAGGGTGCTTCTTTTTTAAATCCGAGAGCTTATGCCATTATGCATCGCATGCATCATGCTTATAGCGACACAGAAAAAGACCCGCACTCGCCGCATTTTTTTAAAGATGTTTGGCACATGACCATGAAAACAAAAGATATTTATTTAAATTATGTAAAATATAATGTGGAACCTGAAAAAGCGTTTCGTGGAAATTATCCGGAATGGAAGTGGATGGATAAAATAAGTGATACATGGTTAGTACGTTTAACCTTTGCGGCTTTATATATTTTGTTTTATGTAAAATTCGCCACTGCTTGGTGGATGTTTATTTTATTACCCATTCATTTTTTTATGGGACCTGTGCATGGTGCTATTGTTAATTGGTGCGGACATAAATACGGGTATTCTAGTCACGACAATGATGATCACAGTAAAAACACGGTTCCTATTGATATTTTTTTAATGGGAGAGTTGATGCAGAACAATCATCATAAAAGCCCGAACAGCATTAACTTTGCAAAAAAGTGGTTTGAATTTGATCCTACATTTCCCATTATAAAAGTGATGCATTTCATGGGAATAATTAAAGTAAGAAAAGAAGAAGCGTAGTTAGCTTTTATATTAAAATCTTATTCCAATAACACAAACGTCATCCACTTGTTCCAAATTTCCCTTCCATGCATTGAAAATGGTGACGAGATTTTCTTTTTGTTGAGCAGGTGAGAGGGATTCATTTTGCAACATTTCCTTTAAAGGTTTATACTTAAACTTTTTCCCCTTTTCACCTCCGAACTGATCGGCGAAACCGTCGGTAAAAAGAAAAATGGAATCTCCTTTTTTTAATTCTAAGGTATGTGTGGTAAACGGTTTTGGGTGTTCTGTTTTTCCAATGGGTTGTTTGTTGGCTTTAATTTCTTTTATTTCGCTGTTTTGTAAATACCACAACGAATTATTGGCGCCGGCCCAATATAAAGTTGTAAGTTCTTCTGTTGATTTTTGATTTACATCTTTTGATTTTGTAATGGCCGCGAGCGAAATATCCATTCCGTCTTTTACATCGGTATCGCTTTTAGCAAAAGTTTCAAGAACCAATTCTCTGGTTTTATCAAGTATTTTTCCGGGATCTGTTATTCCGAATTCGTGAACACTTCTATTTAGGGCATTGGAACACACCAGCGACACCATAGCACCCGGAACGCCATGTCCGGTACAATCGGCAACGGCAATCAGAATGCAGTCGGCAGTCGGTAGTTGGCAGTTGTTTTTTTCTAACTGCCTTCTGCTTTCCGTTTCCTCCCAACTGATTTTTTCCATCCAATAAAAATCTCCTGCCACAATGTCTTTGGGTTTATAAAAGATGAAACTTTCGGGTAAATGTTCTTTAACGAAATTATCGGGTGGCAATATCGCTTCCTGCAATCTTTTAGCGTACGTAATAGAATCGAGAATTTCCTTTTGTTTAACTTCAACTAAATTTTTTTGTTCTTCAATTAATTTTTTTTGTTTGGCGGTAATTCTAAGGCGAGTGAAAACAAAAAAAGCAAATAACATTACCAACACCAATCCTCCGGCGGTAGAATAACTTATTATTTTTTGTTTTTGTTCTTTTTCATGGGATATTGCCATTTCGTTATCGTGTTCTTTTTCATCGAGCGCTTTTTGTTTTTCATAAGCGTATTGCATCTCCTGCTTCATCATCCCCTGTTTATTTTCGTTGCTTAAAATACTATCTCGCATAAGGATATACAGTTTATGCATTTCAAGAGCCTCTTTAAACTGTCCGGTTTTCTGAAAGCTTTCAAATAAAATGCCACTTGCTGTTTTGGCGTCGGCTGCAGCTCCTACTTCCTGTGCAATTGATAATGCTTTTTTGCAATAAGAAATGGCTTTTAAGAGG
Organism: Sphingobacteriaceae bacterium; assembly: GCA_023251725.1. Classification (GTDB taxonomy): domain Bacteria; phylum Bacteroidota; class Bacteroidia; order B-17B0; family Aurantibacillaceae; genus JAHEYG01. The sequence goes on from JAHEYG010000026.1 coordinate 29,218, forward strand.
TCACCTTTTTTCTGATACATGTCTCCAATACCTATTAGTGTTGAGCCAACACCTATTTTGTCTCCCATTTCCTCTCTTAGTTTTAAACTTTTGTTATAATACTCAATGGCTTTTGCATAATCGCCCTGCGAAGAATATACGCCTCCAATATTGCCAATAGTTAAAGCGGCTCCAATTTTATCTTTACCTGATTCTTGTATTTTTAGGGCTTGCTCATAATACTCTTTTGCTTTTACCAAATCGCCGTAGGATTTATAAAGCGCCCCTAAATTATTATAACATAAAGTGATGTTTTGTTCGTAGCCAATTTCAATACTCAATCTTAAACTTAAGGTATCGTAACTCAAAGCTTTTTCGTAATCGGCCAGCGTATAATAAATCAGTCCAATGTTACCCAGCGAAATAGCAACGCCTCTCGTATCCCCAATTTCCTCCTGAATTTTTAAACCACGGCTATAATAATCAATTGCTTTTACATAATTAGCTTGCTCGTTATAAACAAGGCCAATATTATTAAATGTGGAAGCTACATTTTTTTTATTTCCTATTTCTTCAAATAATTTTAGGGCTTTTAAATAATAATCTATTGCTTTTGCGTTGTTACCCCGCATAGCGAGTGTTATACCTTGCAAAGAGAGCGCAATAGCCTGATATTTTTTTAATCCTTTTTTAAGTGAGTAATCGTATTGTAAATGCGCATAATAAAAAGCACTGTCGGGTTTAGAATATAAATAGCCATGAAGCACAATAACGGCCATCGATTTTATACGGTTGGTGTCAGATTCCTGAGGGTTGTTCCATACTTTTAAAAGGCTGTCGAGGTTTACCTGCGCTGTTCCTGCCAGAGCATTAAAAAAAAATAATATAGATAAAAAGAGTTTCAAAATATAAGGGTTGAAGGTATAAAAATTTGTTGAGTTAATTTAAAGAAATAATAATTTTTTAAAGCGTAAAATAAATGCGCTGCCTATTTGAAACCGTCCTTTTTCCCGATTCTTTTAACTAATTTTACAGAAGTAATAAATTCTGAAAGGTTAATGAAAAACGAAACGTTCATTTTAATTTATTTAAGAATAACCTTAACGTTGTTTCTTTTTTTATTTAATAAATCAATATACAGCCAAGTTTATCCTTCCAATGCCGTGGTTTTAAATCATGTTCACATCATGTTTGAATATCCTCAGGTAAAGGGTGCAGAGCGTTATAAAATTCAAATTGCAAAAAACAATGCAGCATCTTTTGATAAGAATATTATTTATGAGGGCAATGATAGTTCAACCTCCCACTTAATACATGAAAAAATAAGATTTGGAAATAAATACCGCTGGCGTTACGAAGCGTATAAAAGTAAAAATAAATTATTTTCATCGGCCGAATTTGAATTTGAAACCGTAAATACCAAATTACTTGACATTTTTAAAGCAAATATTACAAAATACGACAGTACAAAAGCGTTGCCGGGTTTAATTTTTTTAGATTATGGTGTTGTAATTGACCGTAAAGGGAATTTAATTTTAGTTACAGATAGTTTTGGCGTTGAAAAAAGAGATTTCTCAATGACACTTAACGGAACAATTACTTATGTGAGAAACGGAGTGGCCACTGATCAAAATTTGAACGGAGATGTTTTGTGGCAAAGTCCGAAAATTAAAAATGATAAATATGTAGTTTTTGATTTTCATCACGATGTAACTAAACTCAGGAATGGAAATTATTTATCGTTGTGTAAAGTAAACGATTTAGTTAATGTTTCATACAATAAAAAATTTAATGAAGCCATCATCGAATTAGACCCTAAAAATAATTTGGTTTGGTTGTGGCGCGAAAAGGATTACATCAGCGATACCACAGGAATGCCAACCACGCACTTAAATTCTATTTTTTTGGACGAGAAAGAAAATAAAATATTTGTAAGTGCCCGCGACATCAATACTGTTTTTACAGTGAACCATAAAACAAGTAAAATTGAAGAATGTATTGGGAGAAAAATAAATAAGGAGAGTGAATATTATCCGCAAGAATGGTTTTCGGGTCAGCATAGCGCGCAATTGGTTGATAATGGAAATATTATTTTATTCAACAACAATACCATGCCTGGCAGAGGAAATATAACCGGTATTATGGAAATGAATCGTCCCACTCCGCAAAAAAAAGAAATTGAAATGGCTTTTTTTTATTATTATGATTTTGGGAAGGGAGAAAATTATTGTGCTAAAGGCGGCGATATTAATAAATTAAAAAACAACAATTATTTAATAAGTTCCAGTGCTTATAACCGTAATTTTGAAATGACACCGGCGCAGGAAATTGTATGGGAATGTCGCCCGGAGAGATTAGATACTGTTTCGAAAACCTGGAGCGGTATTGGAAGTTACCGTATAAATTATTTGGAAACGCTTTACCCTTCGTTTTTTACCTTAGAAATGGTTTACTTAAATGATAAATTAAGCGGCTACAAAATTGTAAATAGGGGTTCGGGTAGCGATGAATATGAAATTGTAATAAAAGATCTTTCCGGTAAAACAATAGAAACCGTAAAGAAAACTCTTTTGGCCGGAAAATATTTTCTAATTAATGCAAATATTTCAAAAATAAGCGCTATAAAAGTTACATCGCAAAGCAATCCTTTTCAACCTAAGGAAATTAAAAACATCAAATAATTTTCGAATTAATTAAAAAAGAAAGCTATTTTTATACTGTGAAAAATTTAATTGCAATATTGGTTTTAATTATTTTATATACTGCCTGCGAATATAAACCGCCGGTTATAAAATCTGATTCGCAAAAAAAAGATTCTTTGGTAAGTGAACTCGAAATGTACAAAGCACCCGATTCTTCTTCCTTAAAAAATGATGATTGGGGAAAAATGGTAAAATATGGTTTGTTACTTGTAAAAAACACGGCGTATTACATTGGGCCGGATGGAATTGTCGGTAAAAATTTGCGTAACAAAATGAATTGCACTAATTGTCATTTAGAAAATGGTACCAAACCTTTTGGATTAAATTTTTTTAATTCTCATAAAACGTATCCACAATACCGCGCGCGCGAGAATAAAATTTTAACCATGGCCGATCGGGTAAACAACTGTGTTGAGCGTCCGCATAATGGTATTGCGTTAAAATTAGAATCAAAGGAAATGACGGCGATTGTTTCGTATATAAAATGGATTGGAGAAAACTATGATGCGTCAAAACATCAGGGCTATAGTTTAAAATATGTAGAGTACAAAAATTTAAAAGCGGATCCTAAAAATGGAGCATTGGTTTATGAAACGCATTGTAAAAGTTGTCACATGACCGATGGAGAAGGTAAAATGAATTTAGAAAATGTAACTTATACTTATCCGCCTTTGTGGGGAAAAAAAGCTTACATGGAAGGATCGAGTATGCACCGTGTAATTAAAGCCGCCAGTTTTATAAAATACAACATGCCCAATCTTAAAACCAATTTCGAGAAACCAACATTAACTGATCAGGAAGCTTTGGATGTGGCCGCATTTATTAATGACGGGAGCATTCACGAGCGGCCAAAATTTAAAGGCATTTCTTATCCAAATATTCATACCAAACCAATCGATTATTTTCAAGGGCCGTATGAAGATGGATTTGCCGAAGCGCAACATACATTTGGACCCTGGGATGAAATTGAAAAATTTTATATCGACGGGGGACTGAAAGTTCATAAATAATATTTTAAATTATTTATTTAGTTCATTTAAATTTCTTTCTAGATATTTTTCCGAAGGCAATAGAGCTGTTTGAATTCGCTTAGCGTAATGTATACTATCTAAAATTTCTTTTTGCTTAACCTCAATAATTTCTTTTTGTTTTGTTATTTCAATATTCGCTTTTTGTTTTTGTAAGAAACTTCGGTAAGCAAATACTGCAAAAACAATCACTAAAATTAATATTCCGAACACGCTCCATATAATTATTTTTTGCTTTTTACTTTCTGCGAATGAAACTGCTTCTTTTTTTTCCTGTTCTAATTTTGTTTCTGCTTCCTTTTTTTCGAAATCAAAATTCATCTGAGAACGTACAATTTGTTTGGTGTTTTCTTCATTGGTAAGGCTATCTCGTGCAGATATGTAAAATTTGTAATATCGTAATGACTCTTTCCAATTAGTTTCAGACTCTTCTAATTCACATAAACCTAAATAAGCGTCACGACAAATATCATTCGCCTGAATTTGTTTTGCGATAGAAATAGTTTTATTAAAATTAATTCTTGCTTCCGATTTTAAACCTATACGTGTATTTAAAATACCAAACGAAAGATAACAATAAGCGATTCCGTTATCATCTTCGTTTTCTTCAAATATTTTAAGTGCTTTATGATAATAAGGTATGGCTTTATTAAAAAGTTCATTCGAAGTTGGAGATTTTTTTAATGAAATAGCCTGAGCTTCATAAACGCTTCCAATATTTACAAACAAACTCGCCATTCCATAATTATCCGATAATTCTTCATGAATTTTTAAAGCGTCGAAATAAAATTCTAATGCTTTATCAAAATTATTTTGCTTCTGATAAACACTTCCGATATTATCAAGATTAATGGACTTCCATTTTTTATTTCCTGTTTCTTCGTTGAGTTTAATAGCTTTAAAATATTGTGCAAGGGCTTTGTCGGGATCATTTGTTATACTATAAAGGTTTCCAATATTATTAAGTGCTGCGGCTTGTCCCTTTTTGTCGCCTATTTCATTACTTAATTTTAGCGAATTAAAATATTGTATAAGCGCTTTAGGATAATTGCCTTGTTTATGAATTACAATTCCCATGTTGGAGTAGGCGTATGCCATTGCTTTTTTAATGTAGAATGACGGAACAAGAGTTTGACTGAGATCAATAACATTATTGGCGCATTGGAAGGCTTTTGTATAATTACCCGTACTTAAATATTGAAAAGTTAATAAATTAAGGGTTATAACTGTACTGCTATCATTTTTTTGACCTTTTAATAAATTCAGAAGCGAATCGATTTTCGATTGCTGTGAAAAAATATTCGTGAAACAAATAACAATTAAAAAAATATTTATACGTCTAAGCATTTAATTTGTTTAAATTCCTTTCAATGAATTTTTCAGAAGGTAGCAAAGCAGTTTGTATTCGTTTGGCATAACGTATACTGTCTAATATTTCCTTCTGCTTTAATTCAATAATTTCTTTTTGCTTGGTTATTTCAATGTTCGCTTTTTGTTTCTGTAAAAAATTTCTGTAAGCAAAAATGGCGAACCCAATCACTAAAAGTAAAATTCCGCTAACGCTCAGGATAATTATTTTCCGTTTTTTGCTCTCAGCAGTTGAAACTGCCTCTTTTTTTTCCTGCTCTAATTTTGTAGCGGCTTCTTTCTTGTTAAAATCGAATTGCATTTCAAGACGAACGATTTTTTTTGTATTTTCTTCGTTAATCAAACTATCTAATAAGCTTATATATTTCTTATAATGATTCAGCGACTCTTCATACTTTCCCTTCGCCTCACATATCATAAATAAAAGTTTTTCGCATCCCACAATACACCTTAATTCTCCTATTTCGCTAGCTATTTCCTTACTTTTTTTAGCGAAAGCAAATGCTTCGGTATAGTTTTTAGATTCAAGATAAATTTTCCCCAGATTTACATAATTTAATGTACAGCCGGCTTTGTCACCAATTAATTCATCTAATTTTAAAGCCTTATATTCAAATTCAAGTGCCTTCACATAATTTTTTTGTTCACCGAAAACAGAAGCCATATTACCGTAAGATTGTGCAAGCCCTTGTTTATCGCCAAGTTCTTCTCTAATGGCAACCGCTTTATAATTGTAGTGCATCGCAGTTTCATAGCTTTTCTGATCTAAATAAATTAACGCTATGTTATTTAAAACAGTGGCATAAATAAGGTTTTTTTTATTTGCGGATTTTTCAAAAATATATAAAGACATTAAATAATATTTTAGAGCGTTCACTTCGTCTTTCTGGTAATGGTACACCAAACCAATATTATTATAGGGAGAAGCTTTTAACTTTGGCTCTTCTATTTTATCACAAATTGCAATAGTTTCAAAATAATATTCAAGTGCCTTGAGGTAATTTCCCTGACTGGTATAAATGCTCCCAATATTATTTAGAGTGCTTATAAGGGATTTATAATTTCCTAATTCCTTTTTAAGTAGTAAGCTTTTTTTGAAATATTCGAGCGCTCTAGGATAATTGCCCTTCGAATAATTAACCGCGCCAATATTATTAAACGCTCCGGCCTGACCTTTTTTGTAATGTAGTTTTTCGGAAAGATCTTCTGTTTTTTTGAGTTGATAAAGCGCTGTATCATAATCTCCTTTTTGAATCAGAAAGCTTGCTAGTGCAAGTCGCGCATTTACATTATTCGTATCTTCCTTAGAAATTTTTAAAACAGTTTGTAATGAATCGATAATTTTATTTTGGGAAATTCCAGAAAAAGAAACAAAAAAAATAAATATAGATAATACGCGTTTCAAACAATAATTTATTTTAAGAGAATGAAGATAGAAATATTTTATTGCATTTCAAGAAGAATAAACACATTAAAATCACTTCCCCCGGAATCGTTTATTCCGATTCAAAAACACCGATATCACAATGAATTCACCCCTTATTATTCGCTTTTTAGGTTTCGGGTTTATTGCTATATTTGTTAATACCATTTTATAATGCTTGAGGCCACATTCATACATGAATTATTTAAATATATGAACGATAAGGGAGTGGTGATGTCTTATTCCGGTGATTTTAATTTCGATGCCGCCAATTCACTGCTGTTTTCAGTAAAGAATATTATTAATTCTTCTGAAATGGATTTTTTAAATAAAAAACGATTTTATGCAATAGTTGCTGAAACACTCGACAATGTGAGCAAACATAGTTTTAAAAATCATACCGGTGAAAATGCTGAATCTCGCGATAAAATATTTTTTAATATTACAGAAACAACCGATTGTTTTTCGATACAAGCTGGGAATTACATTCATAAAAATACCTTACCGGTACTTTCAGCAAAATTAGAAAAAGTTAATTCGCTGGATAAAGATGGTTTAAAATCTTTTTACCGCGATAAACTTTCGGAAAGCCCCGATAAGGGCGGTGGATTGGGAATTATTGACATGTCGATACGCAGCGGCAGCAAAATAACTTACGAATTTAAAACCATTAATGAATCTTTACTTTTTTTTATTATACAAACCACCATTAAAAAATAAATTATGGACCAAATATTAGTAGTTGCAACCGCCACCACTCCAAAAGTAATTATGGATCCGGTAAATAATAAATTTGAAATTTCAGGTGAATCGCGACCCGAAAACGCAGCGAAGTTTTATTCGAATATTATC
>JAHEYG010000027.1 GCA_023251725.1 Sphingobacteriaceae bacterium
ATGGCGTGGTAAAATCCGGAGAGGATGGTAAATTTCTTTATATTAGTTACGATATGATTGTTCCTTTTTTAGTGGAAGCCGTTAAACAATTAAAATCACAAAACGATACTTTAAAACAACTTGTAAATAATTGCTGTAAAAGCAATAGCGGTAATCATAACGGTCAGGGAGGAAGGTTAACGAATTACAATTTTTCTGAGAACAATACTTCGAGTGAATCATTTCTAATGCAAAACACTCCTAACCCGTTTAGCAGAGAAACAACCATCAAATATTTTATAGCCGAAAAAGAGGCTGTTTCTTCAATGTTAATTTTCGATATGAACGGTAAACTTTTAAGAACCTTTAAATTAAATGGGTTCGGTAACGGTACAATGATTATCAATAGCAACGATTTTCAGCCCGGAATGTATTTTTACAGCCTCATTATTAACAGCAAGGAAATTGACACGAAAAAAATGATTTTAACTGAATAATTTGATTATTAAAAAAAATTTACTATCTTTAATATGAAGAATTTTAAATATATTTTATTTGCATTGGTTTTAAAAGCAAATATTTTTAATTGCAAAGCGCAATTACCACCAAGCGATCCTGCTTATGCGATTACTTTTGGCGATGATTTTAACGACACTACCGGTTATTTTGGGAATAACATTGACACTAGTAAATGGTTAACGCGTCCGCCTTGGAATATTGGTTCGCCTAAAGTAACACTCCAATATAAAGATGCCGCAAACATTACAAAATATGATACATTAGAAGTTCCCGGCTACGACCTTTTTTATCCGAAAGACACAAATAACATTCATGTGATTCCGGGTACTCCTGGAGTTTGCAGATTAATAACAAGAAAAGGTTCTTATGCAAGTCAGTATTGGGATTTTGGTACACCGCCTTACTTCTTTAATCACTCATTCAAATATTCTAAAGGAGCCCTTTGCTCAAAACGTTTATTAAGGTATGGTTTTTATGAAATAAAATTCCGTTTACCTGCTTTGCCTCCACCCGATACGGCGCATAGTTTTATGCCGACTTGTTGGCTTTATGAACAGAATTATCCCCGTGCTCCTATACCCGCGGGTCATAATGAAATTGATATTTTTGAAATTGATATGTCTGAGCCAAATCGTTATGACTATACAAGTAGTTTGTATTACTCTAATAAATCAACTGTGAATGATACACTTGATATCGCCGATCATCAAACTAAAATAGCGAATGTAAGTCCAAATTTGTGGCATACAGGTTCAGTATTTTGGGATCAGGACTCAATTGCATTTTTCTATGATGGTTTTAAGACCCGCGTTGAAAAAAATGTTGTATTTGGACCAACGAACAATTATAGTTGGCACGGAGACAGTTTGTGGCCTATGCGTACTTTTATTGAATCATATACTCCAAATGGTTTAATGTATCAGTTCTATCATCAAGTTGCCGGATTACCCCATCCTCAAAGAGCCGATACTGCTCAAATGCAATTTCCTTTCGTTTACGAAATTGATTATTATAATGTTTGGCAATTAAAAACTGACTGTAGCAATAACAAAATCTATCTAAACACCACAACCGCAACTTTTAATAGCCAACTTTATAAAAGTTTAACCATTGGGGGTATAGGCGGCAATTGCGATTTTACAGGAAGCGGAAAAGCATCTGCTCTCGGGGTTGATTATGTCTTGTTAGATGAAGGCACTGCTGTTGGAACTAGTACTGAGTTTTACGCAAATATTTTAAAGTGTCCAGAAAATGCTAATATATATGTAAATAAAATTGAACCGGCTCCTCCGGGAATAATGAAACCAAATCCTAAATAATGAAAAAAATAACTTTAATATTACTTTTTTCATTTTCGATTTCTAATCTGATTAGTCAAGTTGCGTTTGATAACCGGAATTGGGTTATTGGTAGGTATTATGGTAACTTAACTAGGATAAACATTTCTTATTCTACTACCGCGAATTGTCCTGTAGGGATGGATATTATTAAAATGGTAAGTGACACCTTGCATTTATATATTCAGGACAGCACATGTTGGAATCCTTATTGGTCTACAATTTTTAATATGAGTACCGTTTTAAATGTTTCTAACGACAGCACTTTAAGATATTTAAATACTGTTTATGGTAAGCTATATAGTACCGACAGTTTACATTTAGATTTTTATGTTACTGGTATGATTATTTATAAATATTCTTACAGAATGAAAAAAGTGAAAAGTTATTGGATCGCAGCTAGTGTTAATGAATTAAAAAACATTGAGAATAATATTTTAATTTATCCCAACCCTTGTAGCGAAAAATTATTTGTAAAAAATATTGCCAATGCTGAAATAAAAAAATATTCACTTTTAAGTATTGAAGGCAGGGAAATTAATTTAAAGAAAATTAGTAAAGAAGAATTTGATGTAAGCGATTTGCCTGCGGGTTTGTATTTTTTGCAATTGCAAACTAAAGAGGGAGTTTTAACAAAGAAAATTGTTGTTAGCCGGTAACCCTACTTCAAAATCTTCATCTCATTTAAAAGATAACCTGCTCCGGCAAATTTATCGATGATAAAAAGTGTGTAGCGAACATCCAAAACAATATTGCGGCACTGATTAGGATTATACATTACATCGCTCATCGTTCCTTCCCAATTACGATCAAAATTAGTACCAATGAGTTCGCCCTTGCCATTTAAAACCGGCGAACCGCTGTTTCCTCCAGTTGTATGATTGCTTCCCGTAAAAGCAATATGCAATTTTCCGTTCTTATCAGCGTAAGCGCCGTAATCTTTTTTAGCATACAATTCTTTTAGTTTAGGAAACACAACAAACTCATCGCTTTTAACATTTTCTTTTTCCATTAAACCATCAATCGTTGTAAAATAATCGTAATGAACTCCATCGCGCGGCTCGTAATCATTTACTTTACCATAAGCCACACGCAAGGTTGAATTAGCATCTGGATAGAATTTTTTATCTTTAATTAATTCGCGCATGGCTTTTACATATTCTTTTTGCAAATCATTAATTTGTAATTCATCATAATTGGCTTGCGGAGAAACAGAAGTTTGATAATATTTTGAAACCGAATACGTCATTTGATAATACGCGTCCGACTCATAGGTTTTATAATTTTTTTCAAAGTCATCGAACATTACCTTCGCTTTGTCGTTATCAATAAAGCTTGAAGAAGAATATAAATATTTCGCCACTTGCTCTCCATTATTATTATTAGCAGTAAGTAGCGAATCTAAATAACGCGGGCGCGCCAATTTATCCACACCCTCCACATAAGCATTGAGCATAGCGATGCAAAGTTTATAATCGGTTTCCTTATTCATATTTTTAAACGGAATGGATTTTCTAAGATCCGCCAGCATTTTATCGAATTTATTTTCTTTACCGGCTTCTTTCTTTTTTACTTCGGCAAACAATCCAATAAAATTTTGAGTAAAGCGCACGCCGTCAATTCCCAATAAACACTCGTTGTAATAATCCATTTGCTTACTTAATACCGAATACTCGCTATATAATTTCTTAAACTGATTAAACATATCCCTGTATTTTTCTTTCTTACCAGGAAAAGCAGAAGCCAATTCTAAAAACTTTTGTTCAAATACTTGTTTCTTTTCAACCGCATTGTATTTTTTTAATCCAATCATTTCTCCACTCCACTTCTTATAGTAATTTGCCACTCCCGCGTAAGCGTTGGCATAAGCTAAACGCAAGGCTGTACTTTTTTTCATGTCTTCTTCCAATATAGATAATCTTTTTGCACGCAACGCTACTCTTCGCGGATTGGTTTCGTTTATCAACATTTCTACAGCGTAAGAAGTTAAATATTCTTGTGTCCTTCCCGGGAAACCGTAAACCATTGTAAAATCACCTTTCTCATACCCTTTTAATGAAATAGGAATAGAATGTTTTGGTTTGTACGGAACATTATCCACCGAATAATCGGCCGGCTTATTATCTTTACCGGCATAAATCCGAAACAAAGAAAAATCGGCATTGTGTCGCGGCCACACCCAATTATCAGTCTCGCCCCCAAATTTACCTATGGAAGAAGGCGGTGCACCAACTAATCTTATATCGCGAAAAGTTTCGGTAACAAATAAATAATATTCGTTGCCATAAAAAAACGGACGGATAAACGCACCATAATTCGTTCCCAGCATCGCTTCAGCTTCGAGCATTTTTATATTTCCTTTTATAGCAGAGTCGCGCTGCACTTCCGAATAAGTTGCTTTTAAATTACCAAGAACTTTGGTTGTAACTTCGTCGATTCGATTGATAAAAGTAACCGTTAAACTTGGTGTATAAATTTCTTCGTTAGGTGCCATCGCCCAGAAACCGTTAGTTAAATAATCGTGTTCAACGGTACTGTGCATGGTGATAGAAGAATACCCACAATGGTGATTGGTAAGAATTAATCCTTTTTCAGAAATTATTTCGGCAGTACATCCTCCGCCAAATTGTACAATGGCATCTTTTAAACTGGATTTATTTACACTATAAATTTGTTCGGCCGTTAATTTGCATCCGTTTTTTTGCATGTCTTTAATATTTAAAGCCTGAAGCATTTGCGGAAGCCACATACCTTCATCGGCGATACAAAAAATAGTTAGTACGGAAAAGTGAATAGTTAAGAGTATTTTTTTGATTAACATGTTATGGATTGTTTATTTCTGGTTACTTATTACTGGTTACTGCCTACTGCCTACTGAATACTGAATACTGAATACTGAATACTGAATACTGATTACTGCCTACTGAATACTGATTACTGCCTACTGTTTACTGCCTACTGTTTGCTGCCTACTGTTTACTGCCTACTGTTTACCGGTTTCTTGTTTCTTGTTCTGTATTTATTATTTTTTGATTGCGCTTTAAACTTGCTTAATCTTTTTTGCGATAACTAAAGTAAGCAATGTTGCGCATATAGCAATATATCCTACTATTGGGTAATTTTGAAGTTCGCCTTTATCGTTATTCGTGATAATAAATCCACCCACGAGGGTTATTATTCCCAACGTAAATTGCTGTAAAGCGGCATTTAGTCCCATAAAACTGCCCCGGTATTGTGGCAAAACTGCAGAGGTCACAATGGCCTGAACGGGAATCATTCTTCCGCCGGATCCTACAAAAAATAGCGAACTCGCAATATAAAAAAACAATAAATTATGTGTTTCCAAATTGGTAATTAAATACAAGGGCACAATTGCCACGCAACTTAATACCACAAAAATTTTATACCTACCGAAACGATCAGCCAATTTTCCAATAAGCGGTGAACTTACTACCGAAAGCAAACCACCAATTAAATACATTAAAGGCACATCGTTTTTTAAAGAAAATTTTAAATTATTTACTGTGTAATCGGTGATGTACGGAATGATTGCCATGTGTGCAATGATCATTACTATTGGCAAAGAAAGTGCGATTCGCATGTTTCCATTGGTAAAAATAGCTTTATAAAAACCGACGGCGCTGTTTTTACTCTGTTTGTTTATATGTGAAGTTACATTGGGAACAAAAAGAATCAGACAAACCAAAATAATAAATCCTAATGCGCAAATAACAAAAAAAGGCATTTGCCAGTTAAACGCATTTGCAATTACTAATCCCAATGGAATTCCGATGATAGAAGCCATAGCAAATCCCACCATTACAATTCCCATTGCCTGCGCACGGCGTTCATTAGGAATAATATCGCCAACAATCGCTAAAATTACCGAACCGCAAACACCACCGAATAAACCGGTAAAAATTCGGGAGATAAGTAAAATATTATATGTGGGAGAAATGGCGCAAAAAAAAGTTCCCAAAATAAAACCAATATATAAAATAATTAATATTTTTTTTCGATCGAATTTATCGGCCCAAAAAGTTGAAAAAAAAGCTGAACAGCCTGCCGCTAATCCAAAGGAAGAAACTAACCATCCGAAATGTCTCGTATCAATATCAAAAACATTTTTGAAGGTGGGCGCCAATGGCATCATAATCATTCCGTCGAGTATATTCGAGAATTGTACGAAAGCGAGCGTAAGTAAAATAAGTAATTCTTTACGGCTCATAAGACTCATTTGTTTCTTTAAGCAAATTATTTAATAAATCATCAGAAAGTCTGAAATTTGTACTTCTAATTTTTTCAATAATTGGTTTAATGGCCGAAATCAAACCGATTTGTTTTGCTTTCAGAATTAATCCTAAGGTTCCGGTAAAATCCAGATGCAATAACTCCGCCAGTTTTCTTGCCTTTAGATCATCTAATATTAAAAGCGAATTTTTATTGTTTAAACATAAAATCAAAGCACTTGCTTCGCCTTTATCAATATCTTTTTCCAGTACTTTAAAATAAGGAGTTTCATCAACTTCAATAACTGCAATCCAAGGAGGCAAAGGCTTGTTGAATTCTTTTGCGATAATTGAAGTAGTGCAAACGTTATTAGAAATTTTTTTTAAAAATTCTAATTCGTTAATGTTATCCAATAAAATAAAACAGCTTGTATCGGCAATGATAAGATTATAATTTTGAAGCATCTCTTTTTACATCAGAAAAATTGTAATTAATGAAAGACACATTATAGTCTGAAAGCATTGCTGTAAAAGTGACTTTTGTATGCCCCGCCATTTCGGCCGCTTGCCCGAGGGAAAGTTTACCGGCTTCATACAATTTTGCGCTTAAGAATTTCAACACATCTTTACTTTCCAAAGATAATTCATCAGGAATATTTAATATCAATTGACGCATATACAAATATACAAATTTTATTTTATTCCTGCCATTTTTTTAGCATCCGTTTTAATTGCAGAATCCAATGAGATTTGCATATCATTTGATCTTTGCGTTGCCTTTTTTAATAATCCCGACTTCTCGCGAATTTGTTTGGCATACGACTGAATTAATTTATTATTTTCGATGCGCGCATAAAATGTATTGGGAGAAGTATACATCTCATAAACATCCTGAATAAAAGTATTTCCAAAAGCTCCCAAATTCCCGTCGGAATACAACAACATCACAATTTTATTTTGTTCAATAGCTTCTTTTAAATTTAATTGCCACACTTCAACTTTTTCGGTTTCACTCGGATTCGGAATTATTTTATTGTAATAATACCAGAATTGTCCGCCCGCGAAACAAGCTTGCGCTACTCCCATATAAACCGGTCCGTACCAATACGAATCGGAAATAGTTAACACGCGTGTTTGATTTTTAATGGAGTCTTGTTCAAACATTATTTCGGGATAAGCGAGTTTCATGTTTTGTTCGGGATTGGAATATAAATTCATACTCTTTAATGCATCGGCATCGCGACTTCGTGAAGTATCTACCACATCAATTTTATTCCAAACAATATCGGGCATATCGCAATGATGTAATTTTTCCATGTAATGAATTATTGTATCAACCGAAATGCACTCACCGTAATTACTCCAATGGTGCCCGAATTTAGGAAACAAAGCGTATGGCGTTGTCGATTTTAATTGATTGAAATAAGAATACAAATCGAGATAATTAATTCCTAAATTTTTACATTGGGAGGAAAATCCCGCGTAATTAGTTGTTGTAACAGGATGTTTGTATTTATCTTCGATTTGTTCGGTGCAATATTCGCCTTTGCCAGGCGCGAAGACCAACATTAAATCAATCCCTTTTTTCTTTAAGGTATCCTGAATTACTTTTGTTTTTTGCATTAAGCTTTTAATTTTTTCTTCACCAATATAATCATCACCAAAGGCCGAAAAAATATAGCTTTCGCTAAAAATGTAATTATCTTTCCCAATAACAAAACCATTTACCCTAATTTGATTGAACGCCTGATAATAAAACTGATTGTTTAAACGCACACACAATTCTTTAAATGCCCAATGATCGTTATTATAATCATCCATCTCATTTTGATAATTTCCAGCTAACCAATCATCACTTTTTAATTCTGGTTTCTTTTCAGTAATTACAATCCCAATTAAATTGGGCTTATTTTCTTTTTGCATAAAAGATAATAGCAAAGGAAAACTAATCGCTACAAAAGCAAAAATCACACTGGAATTAACTATTTTATTTTTCGCTGCCATTAA
The DNA here is from genome assembly GCA_023251725.1 of Sphingobacteriaceae bacterium. Classification (GTDB taxonomy): domain Bacteria; phylum Bacteroidota; class Bacteroidia; order B-17B0; family Aurantibacillaceae; genus JAHEYG01. Next base: position 8,072 of record JAHEYG010000027.1, read on the forward strand.
AATCTGAAATAAATAAAAGGATTAAAATCTAAAGCCGAAATATAACTTAAAGAAATATAAAATAAACTTATGCAGGTTACTAATAAAACAGTACGACTTTGCTTTGTAAAAATTTCGCCATACGCTTTTTGCTGAATGGCTTTTGTTGCAGGAATAAATGCAAAAAATGAAAATATTATTGCCAACGAACAAGAAAACCAGAAATCGTTATTCAAAGCAAATTTACCATCGAAGAAATTAAAGCTGTACATTTTTTTTATGACCGTAAAAGCAAAATCAATATTTTCGTTGCGGAATAAAACCCAGGCCGTAACTACAATTAAAAAAGTGATGGCAGTTGAAATTAGTTTTCCCATCTTCTCAAAAACTTTTCCTAAAAACAATCTTTCCATTACTAAAAACAATCCCTGTACCGCACCCCACAAAATAAAATTCCACGCCGCGCCATGCCACAAACCCGAAAGCAAAAACACAATAATTAAATTGCGGTACAATTTTGCGTTAGAAACTTTATTTCCTCCCAAAGGAATGTATAAATAATTTTTCATCCACGCCCCCAATGTAATGTGCCAGCGGCGCCAGAATTCGGTAATAGAATTTGATAGGTACGGATTATTAAAATTCTCAGGCAACCTGAATCCCATAATTTTTGCCAAACCAATAGCCATATCGCTATATCCGCTAAAATCGAAATAAATTTGAAACGTATAGGCAATCGATCCCACCCAAGCCGCAGCCGCATCAATTTGTGTTGGATCCAATTTAAAAACCGCGTCGGCCTGCATTCCCAAAGTATTGGCAATAATTACTTTTTTAGCCAAACCAAAACAAAAAATAAAAAATCCGCTTAGTTTAACATCCGCCGTATAATTTTTTTCGCGATGGGTAATTTGATCGGCTATATCGTGGTAACGAACAATAGGACCGGCAATTAATTTTGGAAATAAAATAATGTAAGTTTGATAAGACCAGAAATTTTTCAAGGGTTTGTGAATTCCTCTGAAAACATCTACCACATAAGTAATACTTTCAAAGGTGTAAAACGAAATTCCGATGGGCAATAAAACTTTTGTCCATTTAATATCCGAACCAAAAAGTGAATTAATATTGTCAATAAAAAAATTACAATACTTAAAATAAAACAACAATCCCACATTTAAACAGAGCGATAAAACCAAAAAACGCATTTTAGACCCTTTTGTTTTTGCTTCGTACATAGCTTTCACCAAAAAGAAATCCAAAAATGTAGTTCCAAGTATAACGAATATAAATTTTGGTCCGCCCCAGGCGTAAAAAACAATACTGAAAATTAAAATGCAGGCGTTTTTAAATTTATTGGGAGTTAGATGATAGGCCAGTAAAAATACAGGAAGAAAATATATTAAAAATGTAATACTGCTAAAAACCATTAGTATTCTTGCTAATTAAAGAAAGAACAAATTTAACCCATTTATTAGAATGAAAAATTTTTTATTATGCTTAATGGCTGTCAGATAAAGTCCCATTCTCGCAGGTAAGCGTACGCGATTTAAATTTATTATACACCAGCAAATCGTGCGTGGCAAACAACACTGAACGACCCGATTCGCTTATTTCTTTTAAAAGCTTTAAAATTTCTTCGGAAGTTTCAGGATCGAGATTTCCTGTTGGCTCATCGGCTAAAATTAATTCGGGTTCGTTTACGAGTGCGCGGGCAATGCTGATACGCTGCTGCTCGCCACCCGATAGCTCATGAGGCATACTTTGCTCTTTATTTTCTAATCCCACTTTTTTAAGAACCTCCTGTGTACGCGATTTTATTTTTTCCTCCTCTTTCCAACCGGTTGCTTTCATTACAAATTTTAAATTGTCGTAAATAGTTCTGTCGCCCAATAATTGAAAATCCTGAAAAACAATTCCCAGTTTCCGTCGTAAATACGGAATATCTTTACTTTTTAAATCTTTTAACGAATAGCCCGCTATAGCGCCGCTGCCTTGTTTCAGCGCCAAATCGGCATAAATTGTTTTTAGTAAACTGCTTTTGCCACTTCCTGTTTTTCCCAATAAATAAACAAACTCTCCTTTGTTAATTTCGAGGTTTAAATTACTTATTACCGGACGCTCATCCTGGTAAATAACCGCATTGCTAAATTTTATTACAGCGCTCATTAATTTTATATTCACGCTAATTTACGATTAATGTAACTTTTGGAAGGAAAAGCGTTATTTCAATATCAACACCATCGGGTTAATAACTGAAGCCGTTGCTTAGAAAGACTCTATAAACCAAAGTTAACTTTATTGCATATTTCTATTTGATTTTTTTTTGAATATGACGCTAAAAAAATATAGTGCTATAATTTTATTTGCAAGTGTTGCATTTGTAATGAAAGCGCAAAAAACGATAGCTTATCTTGATAAGGATGCCTTTTACAAACAGGGGCTCGATATGTTTGATAAAAAACAATTTGTTACCGCGCAAAAAAGTTTTTCAGATTTTCTTACTTTAAATTCCAGTCCTACAATTTTAAAAACCGATGCCGAATATTATGCGGCGGCTTGTGCCATTGAATTATTTCATAAAGATGGTGAATACCGTATGAGGGAGTTCATTACAAATCATGGTGAGAGTCAGAAATTAAACAGTGCTAATTTTTATTTAGGGAAATCGAGTTTCCGTAAAAAGAAATACGATGAAGTGATAAAAAATTTAGAGAAGGTGGATATTTATTTGCTTTCGAAGGAAGATTTGGCAGAGTTGTATTTTAAGAGAGGATATAGTTATTTAGAAAATAAAAATCAGGAAAAAGCCCGCCCGGATGAAGATCCGTTCGGACGGGCAAAAGCCGATTTTTATGAAATTAAAGATGTAGATAATAAATATGCGCACCCGGCCAATTATTATTATTCGCACATAGCGTACATCGAAAAAAATTACGAAACCGCTTTGCAGGGATTTACACGTTTAATAAATAACGAAACTTTTGGAACCGTAGTGCCCTATTACATCACACAAATTTATTTCGTGCAAGGCAAATTTGCTCAAGTAGTGAAGGACGCTCCTGCTTTACTTAACGATACTTCTCATATACAGAAAGCCGGAGAAATTAATCGCATGATAGGCGAATCGTATTACAATTTAAAAGATTATAAAAATGCTTTAGATTATTTAAAGAAAACCGAATTGGCCTCGGGGTTAAATACAGAAGGAAATTATGCCATTGCTTATTGCTATTACAAATTAAACGATTACATAAATGCGATAATTAATTTTGAAAAAACAGTTGAAGGTCGCGATTCAATGGCACAAAACAGCTGGTACCACTTAGCCGATTGTTATGTTAAAACTAACGCTAAACCACGGGCACGTACCGCCTATTATAATTCTTACAAATATAATTTCGATAAAAAAATTGCAGAAGATGCTTTGTACAGTTTTGCTAAACTCGCTTACGAATTGGATTTTAGTCCGTACAACGAAGCGGTAAAGGCATTTTCGAAATATCTGAAAGAATATCCCGATTCTCCCCGTAAGGATGAAGCATATCAGTTTTTAATTAACGTTTATTCCACCACAAAAAATTATGAGAAAGCAATTGTGAGCATTGAAAGTTTGGAGAGTCAGGATCCGGCCATAAAAGCCACTTACCAACGGTTAATTTATTTTAAGGGGGTCGAATGTTTTAATAATAACGATTACGATAACGCCGAAAAACAATTTAAGAAAGCAATTACTGTTAATGCCGATAAAAATTATAATGCCATTGCCACTTATTGGCTGGGAGAAATTTCTTATCAGCGTAAAGATTATTCAACGGCTATCGAAATTTGGAAAGGATTTCAGTTGATGCCAAGCACCATTCATCTGCCCGAATACGATTTGGTGAATTACAATATGGGATATGCTTATTTTCAGAGAAAAGAAAAAGAAGATTACTCCAATTCTAATATTGCTTTCAGAAAATATTTACTTACAAAAGAAAATACCGATATTTTAAAAACAGCCGATGCCAACGTGCGTGCCGCCGATTGTTATTTTATGACGGCGAATATGAAAAATGGTTTTTACTCGCAAGCCGCCGACCTATACGAAACCGCTATTGCTATTAATAAAGTGGATGTAGATTATTCTTACTATCAAAAAGCGTTGTGTAACGGTTTATTAAAAAATAATAATGAAAAAATAAATGATTTAAAATTTATTGAAACTAATTTTCCACGCTCTAATTATTTAAGCGCTGCCATTTACGAAATGGCCGAAACTTACAGTAAAGATTTGAACGATGGTGATAATGCGATTACGTATTACGAAAAATTATTAAAAAATTACCCGAACTCTTCTTTTGCTAATCAGGCCCTGGCGGGAATGGGATTGGTGTTTTACAATCGTAAACAAGACGATAAAGCTTTCGAGTATTTTAATCAGATTGTGCAAAAAGACACCAAAAGCGATGATGCGCGTGAAGTGCTGCCGATGATTAAAAAAATATTTGAAGCTAAAGGAAACATTGATGCCATGGAAAAATATTTCGCCTCCGTAGGAAATCCGTTATCGGTAAATCAAATTGAAAATTCGTTATACGAATCGGCTAAAGATGCTTACTACAATAAAAAAGATTGCGAAAACGCCCTCCCAAAATTAGAAAGTTACATTACTAAACTTCCCGATGGAAAATACATTACCGAAGTACAGTTTTGTTATGGGGAGTGTAATTACAGTAAAAATAATTTTGAGAAAGCGCTGCCTGCTTATTTATTTGTGATTAGCAAAGCCCGCGGCATTTACAGCGAAGTATCTTATTCAAAAGCATCGTATTTATTATTTAAGGATAAAAAATATACAGAAGCGCTTCCTGTTTATTTACAAATGCAGGAAATTTCTGAAACTCCCGCCAATAAATTAAATTCTAAAATTGGAGCCATGCGCTGCGCTTTTTATTTAAATCAGTTCGAAACCGCGTTAACCGAGTGTAAAAAAGTTTTAGAAAATGATAAATTAAGTCCGCAGCAAAACAGCGAGGCAAAATACATGAAAGCCCGAAGTTTATTTGAAACTCAACGCTACGATGATGCCATGACCGAATTTAAATCGATAGCCAAAACCGCCAAAAATAATACCGGCGCCGAAGCATTTTATTACGAGGCCAAAATACATTTCATTAAACAAGAATATAAAGAAGTGGAGAAAACAATAAATGCTCTTATCAGTTACGAATATACCAACGACGATTGGAACACACAGGGCATGCTGCTCATTGCCGATAGTTATCTTAAGAAAGGCGGGGATAAAGATGCTGAAGTGATTTTACAAAGCATTATCGAAGGAAAACCAAAACAACAATTTATTGATGAGGCGAATAAACGTTTGGATGAAATTAAACAAAAACAAAACGGACGATTAAATGAAGTGCAAAGCAGTTCGCCCGAATTAAAAGTTGAATTTAAAACAAACAACAACGAAACTAAACTGTTTCAACAAAAAACCGATAGTTTAAATACAAGTGTTCCAATTAATAATGTTCAACCCCTAAAACCCCAATAATATGCTAAACAATTTCAAACTCTCAGCAAATGACTGGTCGCAAAACCAATCAGAATCTTTTTTATCGTTTGAAGAAAAACGACAATTAGAAAGAAAACGAATGTTACGGATGCAATGGCTTTTTATTTCACTGTTTGTACTCGGTTATCTTATTTCAACCATCGCTTAATTATATTGAATGAATAAACATCTACTTTAAGAAAAGTTAAAATATAAAATAAATGCTCAACTGTTTTAAATCAACAGCAATTACTAACGATTGTCTGCAACCGAATTCATTTTTATCGGTGCAAGGAAGCCGTGTGTTTCCTGCCAAAGGTTTTTTTCTTTTATTAATTGTGCTTGCCTCTTATACCTCTTTAAAAGCACAAACAAATTTAAACGATTTAAATTTTAAAGCGGAGAGCGAATTTCAGCCAACAATAAAAGACGCCGTTAAGTTTTCTTACTTGCCCGAAATAAAAGATACTGTAAAACACATTAATAATATTCAATATGGTATCAATTCCACTCCTATTTTTCCCAAGTACCAAATCACGCCTATCAATCCTGCAAAAATGCAGAATGAACCGCTCACAAAATTATATCACGCGCTTATAAAGGCCGGATATGGTCCCATTTACGGGATGCCTTACGCCGAAGTGTGGTACAACAGCACCCGCTCCCGCGAAATAGCTTATGGCGGACATTACAAACATTTTTCCTCCAACACGCATTTAGAAAATTATGGCTATGGTGGTTTCAACGATAATGAAGCAGAAATTTTTGCCAAAAAGTTTTATAAAAAACATACACTCAGTGGCGAATTTAATTACAAACGAAACGTTGTTCATTTTTATGGCTTTGATACCATCATCAATAAAATAACTGACAAAAATTTTACAAAACAATGTTTTCAGTTGTTTGAACCTAAACTTCAGTTGCAAAGTCATTATACCGACAGCAGTAAAATAAATCACCACATACAATTATCTTATTATAATTTTACAGATCTGTATAATTTAACTGATACTTATTACGCTGCTGAAAATAATGTTAAGCTCAACACTCAACTCAACACATTTATTAAAAAAGAAAATTTACACGTTAATATTTTGGGAGACTATTACAGTCACAACCGACCGAAAGATACCATTAACGATTTTATTCTTACTCTTAATCCTTATTTTGAAGCGAACGGAAAAAAATGGCACGCTGATATTGGATTGGGCGCCTTTATGGATATTTTTGGTAAAAGCACCAAATTTTATTTTTATCCCCAGTTAAATATTCATTATAATGTTTACGAAAACATGATTATTCCTTATGCCGGTATTTCAGGGGGATTAACAAAAAATAGTTCTAGAAGCTTAACCAATGAAAATCCGTTTATTGACCCGCAAGTAAATTATGCTAACACGGATAATAAATATAAAGTGTTTGGTGGTTTAAGAGGTAATTTAAGTTCAAATACCAGTTACGATGCTAATGTGAGTTACGGGCAGTACGACAGCTTACATTATTTTGTAATTGATTATAGTGATGCCGCCCAATTGTATAATAAGTTTAAAGTAATTTACGATAATACCACTTTATTAAAAGTAAGCGGGCAAGTAAAATACCAATACAAAGAAAAAATTCATTTCATTGCTAAAGGAAATTATTATTTGTACACACCTAAAAATTTAACGCAGGCCTATCATAAACCCAATTTTGATTTAACTTTTTCGGCCATTTACAATTTAAGGAGCAAAATAATTATTAGGGGCGATGTATTTGTAATTGGCGATCAATGGGCTTTAACTCAGGTAAAAGATAACAATACTTATGTTTTGCAACCCAAATTATTAAATAGTATGGTGGATGTAAATTTAGGAATTGAATACCGGTACAGTAAAATGCTAAGCCTATTTGTAAATTGTAATAACATTGCCAACTTACGGTATTATCGTTGGGAGAGATATCCTACACAACGTTTTAATATTATGTTTGGAGTTACTTTTGTACCTTTTTAATTTCTGAAATCAAATACTTTTTTTTTAGTTTTATTTTTAAAGTTTTTGGCGACTTTTCTCTTTAAATCTGTCCCAATGAGCGAAACGCCACTTTTGTTACGTGAAATAGCGTTAATATTGATTGAGTAACCACTAATTAAATGTTAAAAAAGGGTATTTTTGATTAGTGAATAACTATTGTCTTTAAAAATGGTGGATAAATCCAAATTATTATTTTTACTTGCGTTTTCAGTCGCTTCATTATTATCCTTTTCACAATCGAGTTTATCTAAAACCAACGAAGAAAAAATAAGTCTTCTTTCTGAAATTACTTTAGATGCAGTTAAGGTTGAAAAATTTAAAAAATATTTCGAGTTTAAATACAGCGGTTATCCGGGAGGTTTCGAGGCTTGGAAAGCTGCTAATAAGTTACTTTACGTTCAGGAAATGTGGTATTACACCGAATCGTTTTATATTAAACGTGATTCTCTTGCAACAGGAATCACAATGAATGAAGCAGGAATTGTAATTGGTAGGTTCGAAAGTTACAGGCAACTAAATACCGAAGCGGTGGTAGTTTTACCCGGTTATAAAGATGTGATTGTTTTGTTACCGGAAGATAAATTAATTTATAAACCAAAATAAATAAAGTATTTTTTTGAATAATGGTTGTAGCAAGAAATAAAATAACTTATTTACATTTTGCCGCTTTAATGTTGGCTTCCTCAGGTTTATTTTCTCAGGCAGGTGTTGGCCCCGCACCATATTGCATGCCGGCGTATTCCAATACTCCTTGCAATCAGCCGAATCCTTCTAACAACGCTGCCAATTTTATTAATGATTTTAATGACAGCTTTAGCACATCAGGTGGCGCAACTAATATTACTAATAATAATACCGGTTGCAACGCTCAAGTCTTAGTGGGAGCCACGGAAGATTATTTTTTTGTTGCCTGTCCTAAATTTTTAAAAGTTAATCCTGGGCAGGTGATTACTTGTAATTTTTTATCAGGAATAATTTTTGATCAGGGATTTGCGGTTTTTGTTGACTGGAATCAGGATAATATTTTTGCTCCTGCCGAATTAGTTTGCGGTACACCCGGCGTTCCATTAGCGGCCACTCCTGCCTCAGCCAACTTTACCGTTCCAGGTGCACAAGCAGCAGGCACTTACAGAATGCGTTTGAGATGTGCTTATTTTACTCCCGGTACTTCAATTGACCCCTGTCTGATTTATGGATTCGGAGAAACAGAAGATTATAAACTTGTTGTTGGTGGGGGCGGTTGTCCGGTTTTACCAATTGAAATGACTTCATTTGAATGCAACTGGAAAAACAACGCGGCTGAATTAAAATGGACTACTGCCACCGAGATTAATTCTGATTACTTTTTAATTGAAAAAAGTTATGATGGTGAGAAATTTGAAGCTATTGGAATGGTAACAGCAATGGGAAACAGTTTTTTTACCAAAACTTATACTATTTTAGATAATAATATAAAAAGAAAAGGAACTACTTATTATCGACTACAAGAATATGACAAAGGTAACAACGAGGCAAAATTTTCAAAAATAATTTCCTTAACAGGAAATATTTCTGCCGGTACAAGTTTCGAGTTATATCCAAATCCTGCTTCATCCGAAATGAAAATACTTATGCCCGAAAACTTATTCGGAAAATCAGTAACGATTGGGACCTATGATACTTTCGGAAGAAAAATATTGAGTACCGAAACTTTTGTGAGCAGTGAAAATAGTTCGGTTAATTTAAACATCAGCGAACTAAGTAAGGGTACTTATTTTATTATGGTGAATGATAATTCAGGAACTATTCTGAAAAAAAATCTGATAAAAGAATAATCTACTTATAATTTCAAACTTTCTGAAGGGTCCCAAAACAATTTTTTAAACTCCACTACTCTATCTTTCTTAACTTTTATTTTTTCTTTTTCCAATAATTCTTGCATTTGAAATGGGTTGGCGAAATGATGTTTACCGGTTAATTCGCCATTACGGTTTACCACCCGGTGTGCGGGCACTTTCTTTTTTTGGGAATGAGAAGCGTTCATGGCGTATCCTACGATGCGGGAAGAACCGGCGCTTCCTAAATATTTTGCAATGGCCCCATAACTCGTAATTCTTCCTTTTGGGATTAAGCGCACCACTTGAAATACCGAATCAAAAAAATCATTTAACTTATTTTGCTGTTCACGTCTCATTTTTATTTCTTAAGGTATTTCTCAAAATACGATTTACAATTTAAAACTTCTATTTCAGAAAAATAAAAGTCTTTCACATCTTCCGTAATAATGCATTTGCATCCGCTTTCCAGTGCCGAATAATATTCGAGTCCGTCTTCTAAATCATTTACTTTTTTATTTTTTACAGCATCATTAATTGTTTTAGCGTTTACGTTTGTAAAACCAAGATGCTCACTCAAAATTCCGATTTTATTTTTCGCTTCCTTTCTGCCGCTTTTTTTCTCACTAAAATAAAAAGCAATAGCAATACAAATTGGGGAGGTAAGTAATTTATAATTTGAAAATTCCGGCAAACTTAAAATTCTTGAACTATAGGGAAAAACCGGATACTCCTTATTTAAAACCGAAACTAAAACATTGGCGTCTAAAAAAACTTTCATTTACTTTTTTCGAAAAAATCCTTTTTTAACTGTTTGCGGCTTTTTGGTTTATGGTTATATACAGATTGGCCTTCCGCTACTTCATTAACCCAATCGGCTATGGGCATATCTTCGAGAGTTTTATAATTGTTAGACGTAATTTTATCCAATAAAACTTCCATCAGGCGGGATAAGCTGATATTTTGTTTATCAGCGTAAGCTTTTGCCTTTTTTATAATACTTTCGTCGAATGATAAGGTGATTTTTGCGTCCATGATTAAAATTATTATACGACAAATATAAATAACTTATACGTATAAACAAATTTTATTCTACCATTAAATTACACCCTCTCATATCGCTATTATCGAAACGACCCATTAACTCAAAAATTTGATCGCTATTTAATCTTCCCAAATCCTGAGTGGCAATAAACGAACACGAATTAATATTAGCGAGGTCAATAATATTTAATCCGCCTGTTTTACCTTGCTTTGCTATACTTATTGGATCTTCAATATCACGTACTAAAACTTTCATCCAGGGTGGACAAGCAAATAAACCGTTTCCTTTTGAATATGCCTGTGATAGGAGTTCTGTCATTCCGTATTCGCTATGAATCAAGGAGACATTTAATTTTTCTTTAAGAAAGGGGTGTAATTCTTCCTTCAACAATTCTTTTCGTTTTCCCTTCATCCCGCCGGTTTCCATTACAATAAAATTATCGCTGAGTTCTACTCCCTCCTCTGCTAAATCCAACAGGGCATAAGTCACGCCAATTAAAATAGTTTTTTGATTGGATTTTTTTAATTCACTTAAAACAGATTTTACCTTTGGGTAATCGTTAATGAAAAACCCACTTTTATTGTTGTTGGAAAGTTTAATCAGCTTATCGAACATATAAACCAAAGAAGAACCTTTTCTCTCTAAATAATCAGGAAGCAAAGCAATTATCGCATATTCATTCGGATTCCCATAAAAATATTCGAACCCCTTTAAAAAACTTTTTTCATACACCGAAATATTGCTCACAATATGTCTCGAAGGAATTTGAGAAGTAGTAGAACTGCTTGTAAAAATTACATCACTGCTTTTCCTGTATCCGCAAATAACTTCCTGCGATTTAAAAAATTCAATGGGCAAAAAAGGAATTTCAGTATAATGCTTTATTTCATTACTATTTATACTAAATTGATTAACAAAGGCGTTATATACTTTGTTATTGAGCAATTGATAATGAAATATCTGTAAAGCCAAATTGTTAAAATCCTCTTCCGACTTTACCGAAAATAATTTATCTGAGTCAATTACTCGCATAATTGCAAAATTATGCTTAATTTTAAGCTACAATACATGAATAGCAAATTTAAATACTTATTTCTTTTAGCAGCTCTGCTTTTTATTTACAATGCCTGCGTTAAAAAGAAAACCTATTCCCAAAACCCGGAAATAGAATACAAAACGTTTACCCCGTATTTATACCCCAACGGCGATTCGGCCATTATGGTTATAGGATTTGCTGATGGTAATGGCGATATTGGAAAAGATGTTGGAGACACAACTTTAAATTTATTTATGACTTATTATTATAAAGATTCGATTACACAAAAATACATGGCCTATTACGATCCTTTTTTTAGCGATACCGTTAGAAATGGATATACCATTCGTAAACCCAATGATTCTTATAATGGAAAACCAATCAGCGGCGAAGTATCAGTTCGAATTAATAAATACAGGCACAGCAAAAAAATTAAAGACTTAAAATATATTATTTATATGTTTGATAATGCCGGAAACAAAAGCAATATACTAAGTACACCGGTTTTAATTGTGCCTTAAATACTAATAATTCTGCCGCAAAAAAAATAATGACTAAAGAATCCCCCGAACTTGAAATCAGTCACTCGCAACTTTCGTTAAACTCCAACGGAATAATAGAAATTAAATGCGCTGCTAATTTCGAATACGATGTGAAACATATCAACGAAAATTATGCAGAAATAAAACGGCTTTCTAAAAGCAAAAAAGCTTTAGTTTTAAATTTAGTGGGAAGTCATTCAGGAATTACCAAAGAGGCTCGTGAATATGTGGCTTCCGGTCCACACAAAGATTTTATTAAGGCAGAAGCTTTTGTTTTGCATTCGGTGGCTCATAAAATTTTAGCCAACTTTTATAATAAAATAAGCAAACCAATTGTACAGGTAGGGTTTTTTAAAAATAAAGCGGATGCAGAGAAATGGTTATTAAGTTTGGAATAAATTCTTCATTCTGCATTCTTCATTAAGTAAACCATCTTTTCAGCAATAATTTTACTCATTTTGTAATTCGATTCGTGCGTCCATCCCGCAATGTGCGGACTCAAAACTACTTTATCACATTTACTTAAAAACTGCATAGGCGCTGGCAGCGATTTAATATCAATTGCTTCAAATGAAGTGGACTCATATTCTAAAACATCGAGACAAGCACCCAATACTTTTCCCCTTTTAAGCGACTCCACTAAATCAAAAGTATTTAAACATTTCCCGCGCGAAGTATTAATGACGTAAATATTTTTCTCGAAATTACCAATGAAAGAATCGTTTATTATGTAATGTGTTTCTTGATTGTATGGAATGTGCAAACTTAAAATATCACATTCACTAAAAATTTCTTCAAGTGAAGATTCTTTCACAAAATTATTCCCGTAATCTTTTTTATATTTATCGTAAACCAAAATTTTGCAATTAAACCCCTGTAAACGTTGAGCGAAAGCAGAACCCATGTTTCCGTAACCAATTATTCCTATTGTTTTGCTTTCAATTTCTACACCGCGGTTTTCGGCACGCATCCAAATTCCTTTTCGAACTTCTTCGTCGGCCTTTTTTAAATTATTAAATAACATCAGTAACATTCCAACCGCGTGCTCTGCAACTGCATCGCGATTGCCCTCCGGAGCATGAACACATTTAATACCTTTACTTTCAGCGTAACTTACATCAATATTTTCCATACCCGCCCCTACTCTTCCAATACATTTTAAATTTTTAGCCGAATCAATTATTTCTTTAGTGATTTTAAATTTACTTCTGATAACAATACCATCATACACGGGAATTAACTTTATCAATTCATCCGCCGGTTTATCCCAAAATAAATCGCAGTGAAATCCGGCAGCCAGTAAAGTTTCGTGAAGTACCTTGTGATTAGAATCTATCAATAAAATTTTTACCATGTTGTAAAATTAATTTTCTCGCTCTCAAAAACAAATTTCTTAAATTCTCTAAAAAATTATTAGAATTTATTCAAAGCATTGTTCATAAATAAACTCATCCTCAATGTACACTCTTTTCCTTATTATAAACTAACTTTATGTTGACACTCAATCTATTAAAAAAAAAACAAAGATTAACAAATTAAAACAAATCATAGTCCTCACAAAATCATTTTTCAATCATAGTAAATATTTGCACATTTGCCTCCCCTAAATTATGGACCAAGATAATCAAAATAAAACCCGAAAACGCGTATTCACCAATACAGGCACACCGGTAAACGAAATTGGAAAATTGCCGCCACAGGCAGTTGAATTAGAAGAAGCTGTATTGGGCGCTATGCTTTTAGAAAAAGAAGCCCTAAGTACAGTCATAGATATTTTATCGCCCGAAAGTTTTTACAAAGAACAAAACGGAAAAGTGTTTGCTGCTATAATTTCATTATTCAATCGTTCTGAACCCGTAGATATTTTAACCGTAACACAAGAATTAAAACGCAGTGGCGAATTAGAATTTGTGGGAGGTTCGTATTATGTTTCTGCTTTAACAAACCGCATAGCTTCTTCTGCCAACATCGAATTTCATGCTCGCATTGTGGCACAAAAATATTTACAGCGCGAATTAATTCGCATTGGTACCGAAACCATTAAAACCGCTTACGAAGACGGTACTGATGTGTTTGAATTATTAGACCTCACCACAAAAAATATTTTTGAAATTTTAGATTCGAACGTCCGCAAACAGCACGATAAAATGAGTACGCTCATTGCCCGCGCCATTGAAGAAATTGAAGTGGCTGCAAATACCGCCGATGGATTACTGGGCGTACCATCCGGATTTACGGCATTAGATCGTATTACAGGCGGCTGGCAAAAATCAGATTTAATGGTTTTAGCATCGCGCCCGGGTATGGGAAAAACTGCTTTTGTAATTACCATGGCTAAAAATGCTGCCGTTGATTTTAATAAACCGGTTGCTATTTTTTCGTTAGAGATGTCTTCTATTCAATTGGTAAAACGTTTAATATCGAGTGAAACAGAAATTGCGCAGGATAAAATTTTAAAAGGAAATTTAGACAATCACGAATTTGTTCAACTGAACGAACGTATTAAAAAATTATCTACAGCACCTTTATTCATCGACGATACACCTGCTCTATCTATTTTTGAATTGCGCGCCAAAGCCCGCCGTTTAAAAGAAAATCAAAAAGTTGAATTAATAATTATTGATTATTTACAGTTAATGAGCGGTGGCCCGGATGGAAAAGGAAACCGTGAACAGGAAATTTCTACTATTTCGCGCGGATTAAAAAGTTTAGCGAAAGAATTAGAAATTCCAATTATTGCATTATCACAATTATCCCGTCAGGTAGAAAATCGTCCGGGCGGAAGTAAACGTCCGCAACTAAGCGATCTTCGTGAGTCGGGCGCCATTGAGCAGGATGCTGATATGGTAATGTTTATTTACCGGCCCGAATATTATGGTTTGGAAGTTGACGAAAACAACGAACCCACTCGCGGAAAAGCCGAAATTATTATTGCAAAAAACCGTCACGGCGCATTAGAAACTGTTAAACTGCGGTTTATTGGTCATTATGCAAAATTTGCAGATTTAGATTATGGTGATGGAAACGACATCGCTCACACTTCAAAATCATTAGAACAAAACGATAACTTTTTAGCCGGTACCAAAACCGTTCAATCTAAAAACTGGGATAATGTAGAGGAGAATAATACTGATATTGTTAAGCGAAACGATATTGAGGATATTAATGATGAATTTTAGGAAAAAAGGTTAATCGTTATAAGGTTATAAGGTTATAAGGTTATAAGGTTATAAGGTTATAAGGTTATAAGGTTATAAGGTTATAAAGTATAATTTAAATTTAAAAATATTGCGTAAAAAAAAATAACCAATAACAGATAACGATTAACCTTATAACAAATAACGGATAACCCCCCACCCAAATTTCCCTCTGAAATATCATCTTTTTTTCTTATCTTTGTCTTAATAATTAAGAAATATTATTACAATGATTACGGAGATGCAAAAAACAAAAAGTCAAATTTTAATTGAACTCGAAGAAAAATACGGGGCGCATAATTATCATCCTATTCCTGTTGTTTTAGAACGTGGCGAAGGTGTTTTTGTGTGGGACGTTGACGGTAAAAAGTATTACGATTTTTTATCGGCCTACAGCGCCGTTAATCAGGGACATTGTCACCCAAAAATAACCAAAACATTAATTGAGCAATCACAAAAATTAGCATTAACATCGCGTGCTTTTCATAATAATGTATTGGGCGAATACGAAAAATTTATTACCGGTTTATTTGGTTACGATAAGGTTTTACCAATGAATACCGGTGCCGAAGGCGTTGAAACTGCTCTTAAATTAGCCCGCAAATGGGGTTACGAAAAAAAAGGCGTTGCCGAAAATAATGCAAAAATTATTGTATGCGAAGGTAATTTTCACGGCCGCACCATTAGTATTATTTCAATGAGTACCGATTCGGAATCAAAAGGAAATTTTGGTCCGTATACTCCAGGTTATTTAACTATACCATATAATAACAGTGTGGCATTAGCCGAATTATTAAAAGATAAAAATGTTGTTGGCTTTTTAGTGGAGCCAATTCAGGGTGAAGCCGGTGTTGTTGTACCGGATGAAGGTTATTTAAGAACCTGTTTCGAAATGTGTAAAGCCGCCAATGTTTTATTTATTGCCGACGAAATTCAAACAGGCATTGCGCGCACCGGTAAAATGCTGGCGTGTGAACACGAAGATGTAAAACCCGATATTTTAATTTTAGGAAAAGCGCTGAGCGGCGGAATGTATCCTGTATCAGCTGTTTTAGCAAATGATGAAATTATGCTTTGTATTAAACCCGGTCAGCACGGTTCAACTTACGGCGGAAATCCTGTTGGATGTAAAGTAGCCATTACTGCCTTAAATGTTGTGTTGGAAGAAAACTTAGCGCAAAATTCAGCGGAGCTTGGAAAATTATTAATGAACGAATTAAAATCTATTAAATCCGATTTAATTACTGAGGTAAGGGGAAAAGGTTTATTTGTAGCAATGGTTATTAAAGAAAAGAAAGGCAAAACTGCATTGGATGTTTGTTTAAAAATGGCCGAAAACGGATTATTGGCCAAACCAACTCATGGTGATATTATTAGATTTGCGCCGCCACTTATAATTACTAAAGAGCAGCTTTTAGATTGCGTTTCCATTATTAAAAAAACACTGGCAGAGTTTAATTAGTCTACGAAAACAGTTAATTCATCTTAATTGTTAAATTTTAATACTTTTTTTGTTGATTTAAGTGCATTTAGTTTTTACATTTGAACCGTGAAAATGACTAAGCCCGCATATTTTTCTCTTGGATTTCTATTTCTCTTTGTTACGTCCTTTTCAACGAATACTTTTATTTCTTTTAACAGTTCCATTAAACAAATCATCCATATTACAATAGCCAAAGAATTAAATTCTGACTCCACTTCCGCCGCTGCTTCAGAAGATTTAGTGTTTGAAGAAACCGAAAATGACGGCGAAGATGCCCTTGACCCTATTCAGACTTATTTACCTGCCTTTTTAAATTTTGATGTATTTATTCAAAAAATAAATATTCATTTTTCTGAATTTATTGACCTTCACAAAAAATTAAACTCCATATTCTTAAGCATCCGCGTTATAAGAATCTGATTTTTTGGGGTCGCTTGTTTCACAACGCGGTGTTATATTCTTTTTTATTTTTTCAAAAATCAAATTCCTATTTTATTTTAATTGCATTAATACAATTTATTAAAAAATTGTAGCATTCAAATGAAAACAGAAACATCAGTTTCATCTAAAAACGAAATTCTTCACGAGATGAAAGATCCCACATCTTCTTTCAACGAACATGATGTTATTCATAATTTAAAACATTACTTGCCTACACAAGCAGCTCTGCGAGATTTTATTCATCACAATTCGTTACACGCATTTCAAAACTTAAAATTTTACGATGCTATATTTAAGGCATCTAAAATGTTCGGGTATCAGGTAACTTTGCAATTAAACGAATTCAGAACCCTTTATAAAAACGGAAGAATTAGAAAAGATGTTTTAGAAAAAGTAATTTGTGATAAAAAAGGTCTGGAGCAAGTTGAAAAATGGAAAGTGAATTTAATTTCAAAGGACTACGACTGCACTAATGCTCCACGCGTAGGTGTTTTGCGTTCGAATTGGAAAACTCAATGTAAATTAGATTTAGATTCATTAGTACAGCCTTTATTATTCAGAATTCTTAGCAATTATTTAGATCAGGGCATTTCACTTTGGAAATTTCCGGTGGGAAATAAAAGTTTCCTTGATTCTATAAAAGAATTAGAAAAAAATAGTTACATAAGTTTTTTCAAAACAAAACGGGCCAAACAACTTTTGTTAAGCGGTGATTGCCAAATTAAATCGCTTCTTAAAATTGTTGTAGGAGATGAAAAATATTTCGAACAATATTTATTTGATCAGCAATTTGCCCATCAGGGCTGGTCGGGCATTACCTCCGCTATTGAAGATATGCCCCAAACTTTGATGGATACAAAAAATATTACGCTTCGCGATTTAATTATTTTTGAACTTATTTTGGAAATTGACGCTCTTGATTTTAATCTCCCAAAAAACTGGCAGCCTCTCAGTAATTTTGTAAGTACAGAACCTATTGATTTATTTGATAAAGTCCCCACCAATGAAATTAACGAAGTGTTTACCCTATGGCAAAATGCTTTTGAGTGGAGTTATTACGATGGTGTAATTACCGGAATTGCACTTGGAAAAAAGCAGCCTCAAAAAAATATTCCCAAAAAAAGTTTTCAAGCTTTGTTTTGCATCGATGAACGCGAATGTTCTATCCGCCGCCATACTGAAACCAGCGATGCCAATTGCGAAACTTTTGGAACGCCAGGATTTTTTACCGTTGAATTTTATTTTATGCCCGATGGAGGAAAGTTTTATGATAAACTTTGTCCGGCCCCCGTTACTCCAAAATATTTGATAAAAGAATTTAACGCAAAAGAAAAACGCGGACATGAAACCCTCTATTCGCATTTATCTCATACTTTTTTTATTGGTTACTTCGTTACATTAACTCTGGGCTTTTGGGCAGCCGTAAGATTATTTCTGAATTTATTTAAACCGGCTATGAGTCCCGCCATTTCTAATGCGTTTACGCATATGGATAATGATTCGCAGCTGCTCATCGAAAATAAAAATCTCAAAGATCGCGAAAATGGTTTGCAAATTGGATTTACCATTGAGGAAATGGCGGCCCGAGTAGAAAGTCTTTTAAGAAGTATTGGATTGCTTAAAGATTTTGCTCCTATTGTATATGTTATTGGTCACGGATCGAGCAGTGCTAACAATCCGCATCACGGTGCACACGATTGCGGAGCCTGCAGCGGCCGGCCGGGTTCTGTAAATGCAAAAGTGTTTGCATTTATGGCCAATCATAATAAGGTACGCCAAGTATTAAGCGCAAAAGGAATTGTTATTCCAAATGAAACACAGTTTATAGGCGGATTACACGATACGGCCGCTGACCAAATAAAATTTTATGATACAAAAATACTTTCCGAAAAAAATAAAGAACAACACACTAAAAATGCTGTTGCTTTTGAAAACGCCTTAGATCTTAATGCAAAAGAACGCTCGCGAAGATTTGCATCCATTAACACAAAATTAAGTTTGAAAAAAGTACGCGAAGAAATTCGTAAAAGATCGGTTTCATTATTTGAACCTCGACCTGAACTGGGGCACGGCACTAACAGTTTATGCATTATTGCCGGCAGAAATTTAACCAAAGGTTTATTTTTAGACCGACGCGCCTTTCTTAATTCTTACAATTATGAAACCGATCCTGATGGAAAAATATTAACAGGAATAATGAAACCTGTTGGTCCGGTTTGCGGTGGTATTAATTTAGAATACTATTTTTCGAGAGTTGATAATCACAAATTCGGTGCGGGAACAAAACTACCACATAATGTTGTTGGATTATTTGGTGTGGCTAATAGTAGCGACGGTGATTTACGACCCGGCTTACCTGTGCAGATGATTGAACCGCACGACCCGGTTCGCTTGCTTGTAGTGATTGAACATTTTCCGGAAATAGTTTTAAAAGTTATTCAGTTTATGCCCGAAATGTACGAGTGGTATATTAACGAGTGGATTCATTTGATGGTAGTGAATCCTGAAACCAATAAATTTTATTATTTTAAAGAAGGACAATTTGCAGAATACGCTCCGCTTCCGGTTCAAATTGATTCCTTAATTGACTTTAATGTTTTGATGGATTCGGCTTTGGAAATGGAAACCAATCATATTGAAGATGCCACTCACGAAAATTTACCTGTTTTTATTTTGAAATAAATTATGTCAACACTCCTTCAAATATTTATTCTTATTCCCTTAGCAGGTTTTTTGGTTAGCTTGTTTTTACCCCGCAAAAAAGAAAGAGTTATTTCAGCATTTGCAATTTCCATTATTGGATTCAATCTTCTTGTTTTTATAATTTTTACTGTTTATTGGTTGATGCATGATCATCCTATGCTGAACGAAAAAAAAATTTGTCTTTTTAAATCTTCCGATTTCGAATTTTTTATTGACTTTTATTTTGATAAAATTACATTGGTGTTTGCCGGTGTTGGTGGCGTTCTGGCTTTTCTGGTTTCCATCTTCAGCAAATATTACATGCATCGCGAAGAAGGATTTAAACGTTTTTTTAATACCATTCTTTTATTTTACACCGGTTACAACCTTGCAGTTTTTTCTGGTAATTTTGAAACCCTTTTTATGGGATGGGAAATTATAGGTATTGCTTCTTTTTTATTGATTACTTTTTATCGCGACCGTTATTTACCGGTAAAAAACGGGTTAAAAACGGTTTTTGTTTATCGCATAGGTGATGTGTGTTTTATATTAGCGATGTGGATGTGTCACCACTTGTTTCATGAAAACATTTCATTCATAAAATTATACAGTTCTCAATTATTTAGTTCCGAACTTACAGGAAATTATTTTACTGGCATTTGCATCGGAATATTGTTTTTAATTGCCGCAGCGGTTAAATCTGCACAGTTACCCTTCTCATCTTGGTTGCCAAGAGCAATGGAAGGTCCGACTACATCGAGCGCTATTTTTTACGGTTCGTTATCTGTTCATCTGGGAGTTTTTCTTTTATTGAGAACATTTCCTTTATGGGAAAACATGTTGCTGATTAAAATATTAATTATTATTGTCGGACTAAAAACAAGTTTAATTGCTGCAAGTATTTCCAGAGTTCAGTCAACCGTTAAAACGCAAATTGCTTATTCATCCATTGGACAAATCGGAATTATTTTTATTGAATTGGCGTGTGGATTTCATACCTTAGCATTAATTCATTTTGCAGGAAACGCTTTTTTAAGAACCTATCAACTTTTGGTTTCACCATCGGTGTTAAATTATTTAATTCATCATCAAATTTATTATTTTGAACCTCATAAGTATGATGAATCTGATTCATTTCTTAAAAAAATTAAATACTCATTTTATATTTTGTGCGTAAAAGAATGGAATCTCGATTTTTATTTATTCCGTTTTTTATGGGAACCTTTTAAATGGATTGGAAAAAAGTTTTCTTTTTTGAAAGGGAAACTATTTATCGCTTCCTTTATTGGGATTTATTTATTGGGATTAATGTGTTATTTTATGCAAGAAAACATTCCTCCAATTATAATTGAATTTTTACCGGGCCTTTTTTCTTGCTTGGCTCTCATTTTAGTCTTAAAAGCATTTACCGAACGAGGAGAAGCAATTGATGCCTGGCGACTAATTGTATCGGCACAGTTTTTTGTTGCCCTAACTATTGTGGTTAATGAATTACCTGATTTAATTAAAATTTTATTTTTTATGAGCGGTATTATCCTCTCGGCCATTACAGGTGCTATCATTTTAACCAAAATAAAATCTAAGGAAAATAATATTGACTTAAATTGTTTTCATGGAAATACCTACGAACATCCCAAATTTGGATTTGTTTTTCTGCTCGCTTGCCTAGGACTTATCGGTTTTCCAATAACTCCCGCCTTTGTAGGAATTGATTTATTGTTCAGTCAAATTCATTTAAATCAGGTTCTTATTTTAACTTTTATTTCACTCACATTTGTTTTTACCGGAATTTCGGCTTTAAGAATTTATGCACGGGTATTTATGGGACAACATAAAAAAACATATCATCCAATGGCTTACAAATCATCTTAACAATGAAAATGGTTTTTAAAAAAATAATCAGTTTCATTCTCTTGCTCTGCTTTACTTTTTGTACAGTAAGCGTATTTGCATTTAATTCTCAGTCACTTATTAAGAAAAATCAATGCCTTAGTCCATTGAAGACAAAAACAACCGATTTTTCGATGTATGCTGAATTAGAAGAAGAAGATGATGATTCTGATACTGATACCGACATAACGTTTACTAATTTATTTTTTGAAAGCATTTCTCGTTCTCATGATTTTATTTTAATGCATCAGCTTAACGAAAATCATTATTTAAAATCACAAACTACACTTCCAATATACATTTCGCTTCACGTTTTTAGAATATAGGAAAATTATTTTTTTATTTTCTTATAATTTTTTAAAATTTCTAAAAACGAAATCATGTCAACACATAAATTTATTCCCGCCGATGGCCTCGAAGGCCTCAAACAAAATTTTCGTAAAGATGCCTTAGCAGGGTTTCTTGTATTTTTATTAGCATTGCCATTAAGTTTAGGCATTGCTAAGGCTTCTGATTTCCCACCCATTTTCGGATTAGTAACTGCCATCATTGGTGGCGTTGTAGTAAGTTTTTTTTCGGGCTCACGTTTAACTATTAAAGGTCCGGCCGCCGGTTTAATTGTAATTGCAGCCGGTTCGGTTCACGAATTTGGCGGCGGCGATATTGGCTGGCATTTAACTTTGGGCGCGGTTGTATTGGCCGGAATAATTCAAATTTTATTTGGTGTTTTAAAATTAGGAAAGCTTGCCGATTTTTTTCCTGGCGCTGCCATTCACGGAATGTTAGCCGCTATTGGAATAATAATTATGTCGAAGCAAATTCATAATTTAATGGGAATAGATCCCGTCCATTTAAAAGGCAAAGAACCTTTAGAATTATTGGCTATGATTCCAGATAGTTTGGTTCACGAAAATGCACACATTACCGAAATCGGAATGGCTTGTTTACTGATATTGATATTATTTAGTTTTATAAAAAATCAACATATCAAAAAAATTCCCGCACCATTGGTAGTTTTGGCAGTGGCCATTCCTTTGGGATATGTATTGCACATTAAAACAGAGGGCGCTGTACATAATTTTGCGATGGTTAAAGTGGGGAGCTTATTTGATTCTTTTAAAAACGGATTAATTAATGCAGATTTCAGCGGAGTAAGTTCTCATATGGGAGTTTTTATTGAATATGTTATTTTGTTTTCTCTAATCGGAACTATAGAATCGTTACTCACTGCAAAAGCCATCGACAATATTGATCCTTACAAACGCAAATCCGATTTTAATAAAGATATGGTTGCTGTTGGAATAGGAAATACCTTTTCGGGATTATTAGGCGGCTTGCCCATGATTAGCGAAGTAGCACGTAGTTCAGCAAATGTAGGTAACGGTGCGCAAACACGGTGGGCCAATTTTTTTCACGGATTGTTTTTATTAATTGCAGTATTAGTTGCAGTTCCTGTAATTGAATTAATTCCGAATGCAGCCTTAGCCTCAATGCTTCTTTTTGTAGGATTTAAATTAGCGCATCCCAAAGAATTTCTTCATATGTGGCACATTGGCAAGGAACAGTTTTTTGTGTTTTGTTTAACTGTGGTAGTAACGCTCTCTACCGATTTATTAATCGGCGTAGGAACAGGTATTGCTGCCGAATTAATTATTAATTTGATTAATGGAGCTTCCCTTAAAAATTTATTTTCAAGTAAAACAACGGTTAATCAACAAGGACAAGAAGATTACCATGTGCAATTAAACAGCGAGGCGGTGTTTAGTAACTTAATGACTCTTAAAAAAACTTTGTACTCTTTACCCGATTCAAAAAAAGTTCACATCGATGTTTCGCAAGCTTCAGTGGTTGATCATACCACTATTTTAGCACTAAATCAGTTTAAAGACGATTACGAATTAAAAAACGGGAATGTGGCCATTAAAGGATTTGAACATCACCGTCAATTATCGTCGGCACCTACTTCGACACGAATTTTAAAAAAAAACTAAAAATATTTTAGTCTCTTACGGTAGCGTAACAATTAGGCAATTGGCCTTTCATAGTTTTCTTATTCTTAAAATAGTTAGAGTTTCAGTAAGGCTTTTATAAATATTGAATTAAAACTATTATTTGGAGAGGAAAAATCAGAAGGCAAATTACATAAACGCATTTAGTTAATAGGTTTAGCCTAAAAAAAACCCTAAGTTTTGTTTTTTCAAAAAAATTTCTAAATTTGTATAGTTGAAGACAAAATTTCATATAGTTTCATTCATATTGCTTCTGGCAATGCTTTTTTCGCTTACTCAATACATTTATATTACAAAAGAAAACGCTTCCCAAAAAATTGAATTGGCCAAAAAAGCTGTTGAAGGGGAAGAAGATAATGATTCTGACGAAATCGATTATGATACTGACTTAGATGATTTTTT
The DNA here is from genome assembly GCA_023251725.1 of Sphingobacteriaceae bacterium. Classification (GTDB taxonomy): domain Bacteria; phylum Bacteroidota; class Bacteroidia; order B-17B0; family Aurantibacillaceae; genus JAHEYG01. The sequence continues at coordinate 32,149 of JAHEYG010000027.1, forward strand.
GAATTCAGATTTTAATTTTATTTGTACTACACTTCTTAATACTTCCAATCAATTTTTAAATTCTAAAAGAGTACACAAATACCATATTATAGGTATTAACACTCCTCCTCCCGAATTATTTTTCGCTTAGATCAGAACACGAAATTATTGCTTTGTTTTTTTTTTAGAACATCTTCGTTTCTGGTTACATCCCTATTAACCTTTTTTAATTTTATACTTTGATAAATTATTATGAACAATAAAAATAATATCAATAAAATATTTAATTCCTCCACTTTAAAATACGATTTAAAAGCGGGTCTGGTGGTTTTTTTAGTGGCGCTACCACTTTGTTTAGGAATTGCGCTGGCGCAAAATGCTCCTTTATTTTCAGGAATTATTTCCGGAATAATTGGTGGAATTGTGGTGGCATCAGTGAGCGGTTCTAAATTATCCGTGAGTGGCCCTGCCGCAGGTTTAACCAGTATTGTTTTGGTTTCGGTTGTTTCGCTAGGTTCTTATGAAGCATTTTTATTATCGGTTTGCATTGCCGGTTTACTTCAAATTATAATGGGAATTGCGCGTGCCGGAATTATCGGATACTATTTTCCTTCGTCTGTAATAAAGGGGATGTTAAGCGCTATAGGAATTATTTTGATTATGAAACAAATTCCGCATTTATTGGGCGATGATAAAGATCCGGAAGGTGATGAGGCATTTTTTCAGGTAGATAAAGAAAATACTTTTTCAGAAATTCTTCAGATGTTTGATGCGCCGCATTTTGGGTCTGTTATTATTGCCGCTGCTTCTATTTTTATTTTAATTTTCTGGCAATCAAAAACCGTTACTAAAAATAAAATTCTAAGTAAAATACCATCCGCCTTATTAGTGGTAGTGGTAGCCATTTTACTTGATTTAATGTTTCACACCTTTTCTTTATCATTAGAAGTAAAAGACGAACACCTGGTTAAAATTCCTGTTTTTACAAGTTTGGATAATTTTTTCAACTCCTTAATTCATCCCGATTTTTCGGCTTGGCAAAATCCAAAAATTTATGAAGTGGCGTTTACCATTGCAGCAGTGGCAAGTTTAGAAACCCTTCTTTCATTGGAAGCCATAGATAAATTAGATCCCGATAATAATATTTCTCCAACCAATCGCGAATTAATTGCGCAAGGTGTAGGAAATTTATGCGCCGGAATGATTGGCGGACTTCCCATCACATCTGTAATAGTTAGGAGTTCTGCTAATGTAAGTTCAGGAGCTAAAACACAATTGTCCTCTATCTTTCACGGCATTTTATTTATGGTGGCCATTTTTTTACTTCCCAATTTATTGCAATTAATTCCACTTTCGTGTTTAGCCGCCATATTAATTGTTACCGGATATAAATTGGCAAGACCGAGTTTAATAAAAAATATTTATAAGCAAGGTATCGATCAGTTTTTACCTTTTATTGTTACAGTAATAGTAATGCTTTTGTCGGATTTATTAAAAGGTGTAGCCGTGGGAATAATTATTGCCATTTTCTTTATTCTTAAACAAAACTATAAATCGCCATTTAAATTAATAAGAGAGGAGATTGAAGGTAAACTTCACATTTATTTAAAACTAGCGCAAAATGTAACTTTCATTAATAAAGGGAAATTTATTGAAGTTTTTAAAAGCATTCCTGCAGGTGCGGTTGTTTTTATTGATGGTGGAAGAACTACTTTTATAGATAAAGATGTTTTAGAATTGATAAGCGCATTTAAACAAGCTTCTAAAAACCATCATATAGAAGTGAATCTTGAAGAAATTCAGGAAGTGCAGGTATTAAGTAATCATTAAAAAAAATAAAACTACAGTCATGGATAAAAGTTATAAGAGATTAATTGATGGCAATAAAAAGTTTGCCCTGGAAAAAAGATTTGATGATCCTGAATATTTTAAAAAATTATCCCTCGGACAAACGCCCGATTATTTATGGATTGGATGTAGTGATAGCCGAGTTCCGGCCAATGAAGTTACAGGTACCGAAAGCGGAGAAATTTTTGTGCATAGAAATGTAGCCAATCTTGTTGTGCATACCGATATGAATTTATTGACCGTGCTAGAATATGCGGTAAAGAATTTAAAAATAAAACACATAATTGTTTGCGGACATTATGGATGCGGAGGAATAAGAGCAGCTATGAGTAACAGTTCATTCGGTTTTGTAGATAACTGGCTCCGAAATATAAAAGATGTTTATAATAAAAACCATCAAGAACTTTCGCTTTTAGGCGATGATGATAAACGTGCCGACCGGCTAACTGAATTAAACGTAATTGAACAGGTAAGAAATTTAGCAAAAACCACTATTGTTCAGCAAGCGTGGAAAGAAAGACCTTTACATTTACATGGCTGGGTTTATGGTATCAATAGCGGATTAATAACCGATTTAAAAGTGATACATGATGGAAGTGAAGATATAGAAGAAATTTATCGCTTTAAAACTCCCGAATAATCCTTAAATAGCCACTATTATTTAGTAAATTTGTTTTTATTTCTATAAAATGAAAACAGCATTAATTACAGGAAGCACCAGCGGTATTGGTTTAGGAATTGCACGTGAATTCGCGAAAACAAAACAATACAATATTATTTTTAATGGTTTAGAAACTAACGGGCAGGAAATTGCCGATTCTATTGCGAAAGAATTTGGAATTGCAATTATGTTTTCGCCAGCCAACATGTTAAAACCCGAAGAGCTTCGTAAAATGGTGAGCGATGCTAATGCAAAATTTGGAAGCATTGATGTTTTAATAAATAATGCCGGCATACAATTTGTTTCGGCTGTTGAAGATTTTCCGGATGAAAAATGGAATGCGATTATCGCCATTAATTTAACTTCGGCGTTTTATTTAACTAAAGCCGTTTGGAAAGGCATGAAAGAAAAAAAATTCGGCCGCATTATTAATATTGCCTCAGCTCACGGTCTGGTGGCCTCCGAATTTAAAAGTGCTTACGTTGCAAGCAAACACGGCATTGTTGGTTTTACAAAAACAATTGCGTTGGAAGGCGCGCCGTTTAATATTAATTGTAATGCTATTTGTCCGGGCTATGTTAAAACACCGTTAGTAGAAAAACAAATTGCCGATCAGGCTAAAACGCATAATATTCCGGAGAGCGAAGTGGTAAGTAAAATTATGTTAGCCAAACAAGCGGTAAAAGAATTTGTACCCGTTGAAACATTAGGGCAATTAGCAGTTTTATTAGCAAGCGATGGCGCAACAACCATTACAGGAACCGCCATACCGGTTGATGGCGGATGGAATGCACAGTAAGGATTAGGATTAAAGGATTATAGGATTTATTTATGCGCTTACTTTTCCAATACATAAAAAATTATAAAGCACTTCTATTTTTGGCGCTTTTTTTAGCGGCTTTAAATCAGTGTTTTTCACTTTGCGATTCAATTATCATTGGTAAATTATTAAATAAATGTGGCGTTCATGTGGCCGATTATAATGGCGAAGTAAATCTGTTTTTAAAAGATCTTTTATTTTTTGTGGGACTTTCCATCAGCGCCGCAATGATTTCTCGCATCGCTAAAAACTTTCAGGATTATTTTACCAATATTATTATTCAAAAAACCGGTGCGCAAATGTATACCGACGGAATTAAAAAAGCTTTAGAATTACCCTATCAGGATTTTGAAGATCAGCGGAGCGGCGAAACTTTAGGAAAATTAATTAAAGTAAGAAGCGATTCCGAAAAATTTATTACACTTTTTATTTCTTTGGTGTTTCAATCATTAATTGGAATAATTTTTGTAATGATTTACTCCATCAACATTCATTGGGTATTGGGACCTTTGTTTTTATTTACAGTTCCAATTGTTGGATTGATTAGTTCGTTTTTGGGAAAGAAAATAAAATCTATTTCTAAAAAAATATTGGGAGAAACAACTGCTTTGGCAGGCGCAACCACCGAATCGTTAAGAAATATTGAACTCGTAAAAAGTTTGGGTTTAACTAATCAGGAAATAAACCGTTTAAACACCACCACTTTAAAAATATTAGGATTAGAATTAAAAAAAGTACGTTTCATTCGCAGTTTAAGTTTTATTCAGGGAACAACTGTGCATTTAATGCGCACCTGTTTAATTTTTAGTTTGTATTATTTTGTTTTTAAAAATATTATTGAACCGGGCGATTTAATT
>JAHEYG010000103.1 GCA_023251725.1 Sphingobacteriaceae bacterium
AAGGTCCGAATGGAACTGTTAATGTAGTAGTGAATCCGCTACCTGCTGCTCCAGTTGCCGGTGCAAACACACCGTTATGTGTTGGTCAAACTTTAAATTTAACAGCGTCGCTTATTGCAGGTGCCACTTATAGTTGGACCGGGCCAAATGCCTTTTCTTCTGCCTTACAAAATCCAAGTTTAGCAGGCGTTACTTTATTAGCAGCCGGAGTTTATTCTGTAAACGCGACAGTATTAGGATGTGCGGGTCCTTCCGGAACTGTTAACGTAGTTGTTAATCCAACTCCTGCGGCCCCTGCTGCCGGTGCAAACACACCGTTATGCGTAGGGCAGACTTTAAATTTAACAGCGTCGCTAATTGCAGGCGCAACTTATAGCTGGACAGGGCCGAATGCATTTTCTTCTGCTTTGCAAAATCCTTCCATAGCCGGAGTTACAATTTTAGCCAACGGAGTTTATTCGGTGAACGCAACTGTGCTGGGATGTGCTGGAGCGAACGGAACTATTAACGTTGTTGTGAATCCTCTTCCCGCTGCCCCTGTTGCCGGTGCAAACACACCGTTGTGTGTTGGTCAGACTTTAAATTTAACAGCGTCGCTAATTGCCGGCGCAACATATAGCTGGACAGGTCCGAATGCCTTTTCTTCTGCTCTTCAAAACCCGACAATACCAGGAGTTACAATTTTAGCTAATGGGGTTTATTCGGTTAACGTAACAGTTTTGGGATGCGCTGGCCCTTCGGGAACAGTAAACGTAGTAGTGAACCCCTTACCTGCAGCGCCAGTTCCGGGAAGTAATTCCCCTGTTTGTGCAGGACAAACTATTAATTTAACTGCCTCCTTAATTGCAGGAGCAACTTATAGCTGGACTGGTCCGAATACATTTACTTCTTCTGTTCAAAATCCAACAATACCGGGCGCAACTATTTTGGCGAGTGGAGTTTATACAGTTAATGCAACATTATTAGGATGTTCCGGTCCGTCGGGAACAATAAATGTAATTGTTAATCCAACTCCTGCGGCCCCTGCTGCCGGTGCAAACACACCGTTATGTGTTGGTCAGACTTTAAATTTAACATCGCCGCTAATTGCAGGCGCAAGTTATAGCTGGACAGGGCCGAATGCATTTTCTTCTGCTTTGCAAAACCCTACTATTGCCGGAGTTACCTTACTCGCTAATGGGGTTTATTCGGTGAATGTAACAGTTCTGGGATGCGCTGGGCCTTCCGGAACAATTAATGTTGTGGTGAATCCAATTCCTGCGGCTCCAGTTGCCGGAAGTAATTCACCCTTGTGTGTTGGCCAAACTTTAAATCTTACTGCTTCTGCAATTGCAGGAGCATCGTATAGCTGGAATGGCCCAAATACATTTACATCAACTATTCAAAACCCTACAATCGTTGGAGCTACCGCTTTAGCCACCGGAAATTATTCTGTTACAGTTACTGTATTAGGTTGTGCAGGTCCTGCCGGAATTATAAGCGTAACAGTAAGTCCGCCCCCTCCGGCTCCAGTTGCCAGTGCTAACACACCGTTATGTTCCGGACAAACCTTAAGCTTAACTGCAGGGACTATTGTTGGCGCAACATCTTATAGTTGGACAGGACCAAACACATTTACTTCAATAGTTCAAAATCCAAATATTTTAAGTCCAACAGTTACAGCCAGCGGAATTTATTCGGTATCAGCAGTTGTTTTGGGTTGTGTGGGTCCTTACGGAACCGTTAGTGTAATTGTAAATCCAACTCCCGCTGCTCCGGTTGCCGGTGGTACTTCGCCAATTTGTTCGGGACAAACCATTAATTTAACTGCTTCTCCAATTGCAGGGGCTACTTATAACTGGTCAGGACCAAATAGTTTTACTTCTACTGTTCAAAATCCTTCCATTGTGGGTTCTACAACACTTGCAACGGGTATTTACACAGTAAACGCAACGGTTGCAGGTTGTGCCGGACCTGATGGAACGGTGAGCATTGTGGTGAATGACACACCGGCAGCATTAGTTGTCGGTTCTAACACACCGTTATGTGCCGGACAAACTTTAAGTTTAACTGCTAACACTATAGCAGGGGCTTCTTATAGTTGGACAGGACCTAATAGTTTTACTTCTACAGCACAAAACCCAACCATACCCGGAGCAACTACATTGGCTACCGGGGTTTATTCGGTTAACGCAACAGCTTTAGGATGTTCAGGCCCATTTGCAGTGGTAAGTGTAACGATTAATGCAATTCCCCCTGCGCCAACTATTGTCAGTGCTAACTCGCCATTATGTTCAGGCCAAACATTAAGTTTAACAGCAAGTACTGTTGGTGGTGCCACCTATAATTGGAACGGACCAAATAGTTTTACTTCTACTACTCAAAATCCAACCATATTAAATGTGGATACTCTTGCCACCGGATTGTATTCAGTTACAGCAACTGTAAATGGTTGTACCAGTGCGGCGGGAACGGTAAGTGTTAATGTTGGTTATTCGGCCATTGTTAATGCCGGTTTAAATGATACTGTTTGTGCGGGAGCTTTGATAATTCCGTTGAATGGAACTGTAGGCGGAGCGGCAACTGCCGGTGTTTGGAGTACGTTAGGTACCGGAACTTTTGGTAATCCAAATAATTTAATCACTACCTATACAATGAGTCCGGCCGACACGTTGGCAGGAAGTGTTACTATTTTTCTGACCACAGTTGGTGGCGGATGCGGAGCTGCAACGGATACAGTTAAATTTGTTATTTTAAATGCTCCAATTGTTAATGCAGGCCCAGATCAAAGCGTTTGTAAAAATGCAGTAATTTCATTGAATGGATTAATTACCGGATTTACTACTTCCGGCCAATGGACTTCAACCGGAACCGGAACTTTCTCACCAAATAATACAACCTTAAACGGATTGTATTATCCAAGTTCAGCTGATACCGCACAACCATACATAAAATTAGTTTTAGAAACCACCAATAATAAAGCATGTAATCCGCGAAGAGATACCGTAGTAATTTATTTTGTGCCTGCTCCAAGAGCTGGATTTACTTATACTACTGCTTGCGCAAATAAACCTATTAATTTTATCGACAATTCTACTCCAACAGCTTCCATTACTACTTATAATTGGAATTTTGGAGACGGAGGAACTTCTATTTCTCCTAATCCAACTTATACTTATTCTGTTGGCAATACTTATACTGTTACTCATTGGGTGGTGTCGGTGAATGGTTGTCCTGACACTATTCGAAAAGTTGTAACCGTTTACAGTATTCCTGTCCCTAACTTTAATTATAATGCCGCTTGTGTTGATTATAAAACTTCTTTCTTTGATTCTTCTTACGTAAATCCCGGTAGTATTACAGGATGGTATTGGACTTTTGGCAACGGCGGTAAAGATTCTTTAAATCAAAATCCTACAAACATTTATTCCAGCAATAATGTTTACAGTGTTAACTTAGTAGTAACATCTAGTAATGGTTGTAAAAATTCAATTACGAAAGTTATTACTGTTAATCCTCGACCAACAGCTAATTTTAGTATTGATAAGAGTCCGACCTTAGCTTATGCTACAGTTTCACTAACTGATTTAAGTACGCCTGCTGCCAGCATCGTTTCGTGGTGGTGGAATTTTGGAGATTCAATTCCTACAACTTCTCTTCTACAAAATCCAAATACTTTTTACACCAATCAGGGCATTTATACACTAACACTTGCGGTATTGGATAATAAAGGTTGTGCTGATACAATTAGAAAAGATATTCAGGTTACACTTTTACCTGCGGTTCCAACAGCTTTCACGCCGAATGGAGATGGCGTGAATGATTTCTTATTTGTGAAGGGCGGACCATTTGTAAGTATGGCATTTAGAGTTTACAATAATTGGGGCGAATTATTATTTAATACTACTGATCAAAAAGTGGGTTGGGATGGAAAATATAAAGGTCAACCGGTATCGCTTGGTGTTTATGTATGGATATTGGATGCTGATTTATACAGTGGTGAGCATGTTAGAAAAACAGGTGACATAACAATTCTAAAATAATTTATTGATGAAAAAAGTAAAATTTATAATATTTGTTTTTATTTTATTGGGAATGGAAATCAATGCGCAGGATTTTCACTTGTCGATTTATGATGCCGGGCCTTTATTTTTAAATCCGGCAATGACAGGTATCGTTGATTCCAAAGCAAGAATTCACGCCCAATATCGTAACCAGTGGAGCTCTGTAGCTTTCAAGCCTTTTACAACCGCATTAATTAGTGCCGATGTTCCTTACGGAAAATGGGGCTTCGGCATACAAATAATTAACATGAATGCGGGAATTGGAAATTATAATGTATTTCAGGGTTTGTTATCCGCTGCTTACTCAATTTCAATTGACAAAAATAAATATCATAACATTTCTTTTGGGTTGCAGGCTGGCATAACACAAAAAGCGATTGTTTCTGATTTGTATTCGTTCGATAATCAATATAGTAATAAGGACGGGGGATATTTTGATAAAACTTTACAAACCGATGAAAAATATACAGCGCAGGCTCAGATTTTACCTCAGGTTAATGCAGGTATATTGTATTTTTATTCAAAACAGCAATCCCGTATAAATCCGTTTTTAGGAATTTCTGCTTTTAATTTAACGCATGCCAGAGAAACATTTTTTGATCAGAATAATTATTTGCCTGTGCGTATTCAGGGACATTTAGGGGTAAGAGTTAATATTACAGAAATGCTTTATCTGTTACCAAAAGTATTAATCATGGGGCAAGGCACTGCTTTTGAGCAAGCTTATGCACTCGACGCCGGTTACTATTTAAAACCCGGTAAATTATTTTTACTTGCCGGATATGTTTTAAGAGCACACGATGCAAGTATTGCTAGTATTGGAGTAAAAAAGGAAGAATATATTTTGAAATTTGGTTACGACTTTAATACCTCTACATTGCAAACGGCAACTAAAACGTATGGCGCGATGGAAATTTCTTTTACTTATATGTTTGGAAAAGAAAAAGTAAAAAAATTAAGACACTGTCCGCGCCTATAATTATCTATGAAAATTTTACATTTTAATTTTATTGTACTTTTTGTATTCGGTTTTTTATTGAATTCGTTTTCTCAATCTAAAAAATTGTGGATCGAAACTGCCGATAAATCTTTTAAAGAAAAAGATTATACCACTGCTGTTTTCTATTACAAAAAGGCACTTGACGATACTCTTATTTTAAAAACGGCCACTGTTTTGCCATACGAAATTCAAATGGTAAACATGAAACTTAAAAAAGATTCAGTAAAAAAAGTTTCGAAAGATTCGGCGGCGGTTAAAATCAAAGATACCGTAAAACAAAAGGCAATTGATTTAAAAACTACCGCTACATACGATTATGTGCTTTTTCAATTAGGGCATTCGTATCGTTTAAATGCCGATTATACCAATGCCGCTGAAGCTTATAAAAAATCTTCAGAGAGAAATATTTATCCGGAAGCGACTTATTACTACGCCATTTCGCTGATGCATGTAAAAAAATATCAGGAGGCATTAAACGAATTTGAAAAATATGTCACAACTAATCCCGCCAACGATTCGTTAGGCAAAATTGCACAAAAAAAAGAAGCCGGTTGCTATATGGCGTTAGACAGCACTAATGTGAATAAAGAAATTAGAGTGGATTTACTCGACACAACGGTTTTTAATAAGGGTACCTGCAGTTTTGCGGCGATGTATTATTTAAGTCCAACAAAAATAATCTTTACGAGCGCACGAAAGGGTGGTGTTATTACTGATCCCAAAAAGCAAGTTTCGGAATATTTATGTGATTTGTATTGGACAGAATATAAAGATAGTGCTTGGACCAAGGCCGTAAATTTTGGGGCGCCATTAAATTCTGCAGTTCATGAGGGTGGTGGTTATGTAACTCCCGATGAGGTAATGCTTTTCTCGCGATGGAACGACATCAGCCTTAATGAATCGTTTATTTATAAAGCAAAAATGATGAACGGAAAATTTTTTCAAGCACAGAAATTAAGCGATAATATTAATCTGATGGGTTATAAATCCATGCACCCGTTTGTAACTTTTGACGGCACAAAATTATTTTTCTCTTCTAATCGTCCGGGTGGCAAAGGGGGTTTTGATTTATGGATGTGTACACTTGATGAAAGTGGAAATCCAAGCACACCAAAAAATTTGGGTGCGCCCGTAAATACTTCCGGCGATGAAGTGTCGCCTTTTTTCCATTCTCTATCTAATATTTTATATTTTAGTTCAAACGGTTTGGCGGGTTTAGGCGGACTGGATGTTTTTAAATCGGATTATAATAATGATGATAATGTTTATTCTATCCCAAAAAATTTAAATGCGCCGGTAAATTCAAGTAAAGACGATGCGTATTATATTATGGATCGAACGCAGGGAAGAGGTTTCTTTTCGAGTGACAGAGCTGAGTGTGAAGGAGGAAATTGTTATAAAATTTATGAATTCATAAATCAGCCGGTAAAATTCGACATCAGTGGAATTGTTTTTGATGGACAAACTAACGAGCCTATGCCGGGCGCCATGATTACGGTTAAAGATTTGCAGGGAGATGCGGAGCCTGTTTTTGTTTTTACGGATGATAAAGGCGCTTATTTTTCAGAGTTAAAAGCGGGTGCCGATTTTTTTATGAAGGCTCAAAAAAATAAATATTTTGGAGATGCCGCCAATGTTACTACAAAAGGATTAACTCAAACAACGCATCTTCAACAAGATTTTAATTTGAATACTATTCCAAAAGGTGAAATTGAGATCGAAGGGATTGAATATGATTTTAACAGCGCAGGTTTGAGGCCTAAATCAATGGCGAACCTTGATAAAATTGTTGACCTTTTAAAAGTTAATGATAATCTTTCAATTGACATAAATGCAAATACAGATAGCAGAGGGAATGATGCCTACAATATGAAATTATCTCAGGCACGCGCCCAGTCTTGTGTTGATTATATTATTTCTAAAGGAATTGATGGTGCCAGATTACATCCTAAAGGTTACGGAGAAACCGATCCTTTGGTAAAAGAAGTGGATATTAAAAAAATGAAACCTAAAAGTCCTGAATTCGAAGCTGCCCATCAAAAAAACAGAAGAACTGCTTTAAAAGTAGTGGGTGAATCAAAAATTACCATTATCAATAAAGGAAAGTAAGTTATTTATCATCTGAACCTGAATTACCTCGGTTTTCTTCTTCAGATTTGAACTTTTCGACTTAATTTTTCCTTAAAAATCATTGTAAAAATCTCATATTTTCTTTATATCTTTAGTCAGAATTTTTAAAGCTTGTTTTTTAGGAATATGAGGCATTTTTACTTACTTTTTTTAATATTTATCAGTATTGTTAAGGGAAGCGCTCAAATTGACACTTCTTTTTGGTTTGTTGCTCCCGATATTTCTTCCGGTGTTGGTCAAAGTCCCATAAAAGTTTACATCACTACTTATACTGCTTCAAGTACTGTTCGTTTACGGCAACCGGCCAACGGCACTTTTGTTCCCATCGTAAAAGTTATTCCTGCTAATAATGTGGATTCAATGGATTTAACTGCCTTTATTGGCGCTATTGAAAGTGCACCTTCCAATTCTGTTTTACCGCGAGGAATTTATATTAGTGCCAGCGCCAATGTTTCTATTGTTTATACCATTAAAGCAAATGCTAATAAAGAGTGGATAAGTTTAAAAGGACAAAAAGCAACGGGGGTTGATTTTTACACACCGTTTCAAAATTTGTGGAGAAGCACTGGAACCCCTGTTCCCAAATGTTTTTCGGCTTTTGATATTGTGGCTACTCAAAATAATACTCAAGTGGTTATCACACCGAGGGCTAATATTATTGGTCATGTTAAGGACGTTACTTTTAATGTACTGCTTCAACAAGGGCAAACGTTCAGTTGTTTAGATTCCACCACCCAATCTCCCACCAAACTGGCCGGCTCTATAGTTTCGGCCGATAAACCGGTAGCAGTAACGGTCTCCTCACACGGACTGGTAAACGGTGGATGTAACAGCACCGTATGTGATCAGATTACAAATTCAAGTTTTGCGGGAACAGATTTTGTAATTAATAAAGGTAAAACCGGAGTAGATAAAGTTTTTATTTTGGCCACCGTTAATTCAACAAGTATTGTGGTAAATGATGGCGGACCAACAATTACCACATTAATTAATACAGGGCAAACATTCACTGTAAACATTGCAAATCCTCTTACTTATATTAAAACCACTAAACCCGTTTACGCTTTGCACGTTTCGGGTTACGGATGTAAACTAAGCGGTGCGCAATTACCAAATGTGTATTGCATGGGAACTTACACCACAGCATTTACAAGAACCACTTCCGATTCGTTTGCCGTAAATTTATATACCAGAAGTGGCTTCGAAGGAATGTTTACATTAACTAACAGTGTGGCAACAACTCCAATTCCTGTTTCCGCTTTTACAGTTGTTCCCGGAACGGGTGGAACTTTATTTGGAGGAAGAATTTATTATTCAACTGCACAAATTCCGGTGGGCTCATATAACACCATTACTAACACAGGAGATATTTTTGGATGCGGAATAAATCAAGGTTCATCTACCGGTGGAAGTACTTACGCTTATCTTTCCGAATTTAATGCTTACCCATATGTAGAAGCAGGAGCAAGTGCCACCATTTGTTCTAATACTTCTTATAATTTAAATGGAATTGTACAAGGCGGAAATGTAACCGGTACCTGGGCCTCTACCGGATTCGGAACTTTTACCGCGGGTGTAACAGCATTGGTAAATGTTTATAAACCTAGTCCATTAGATACAGCAATAAAGCCGATAAAACTTTTTTTAACTTCAACAGGGCCATGTCCTATTCGCGCGGATACTTTAAATCTCACTGTAAAACAAGGTCCTATTGTTAATGCTTCTATAGATCAGATTAAATGCGGAAATAATGCCACTGTAAGTTTAAATGGTTCGGTAAGTGGATATACCAACACCGGACAATGGAGTAGTTTAGGAAGCGGAGTTTTTATTCCCACCAATACGGTTTTAAATGGTTCGTATATTCCTTCCACTGCCGACACGTCGGCCGGATTTGTTTATTTAATTTTAACTTCGGTACACAGTGCTTCACTTTGCATGGTTGAAAAAGATACTATGAAAGTAATAATAAGTAAACCGCCATTGGTAAATGCAGGACCAACCTCAATGAGTTTGTGTATTAATAATCCCACCATTTCATTACTTGGTTCAGTTAGCGGAACCACAACTACCGGAAAATGGACCACCAGTGGAAGCGGATTTTTTACTCCCAATAATTTAGCATTAAACACTATTTATTTACCAAGCACACCCGATATCCTTACCACCAGTGTAACTATTACTTTAGAGTCGACCAACAACGGAAATTGTAATCCGGTAAAAGATTCCATTAAAGTTTATTTTACTCCTCAGCCTGCTGTAAATGCAGGTCCCGATTTATTTAGCTGTAAAAATAATAGCGCGGTTTTACTAAACGGTATTATTTCGGGAGCTACTACAACCGGAACCTGGAGTGGGGGAGCGGGAATTTTTAATCCAACAAATGCTGTTTTAAATGGAACTTACATTCCAACACCGGCCGAAATAGCGGCAGGATTTGTAATTCTTA
>JAHEYG010000104.1 GCA_023251725.1 Sphingobacteriaceae bacterium
GAGACTTTTACAATATGTTTTGGCGCCCTCTTCGGTATCGTTGGTTTGTCCGGCATCGTAAGTTCCACTGGCGTTAGTGCACTGACAAGTATAATCTTTTTTGCAGGAAGAAAATACTAAAACAAATAAAATTATTACTAAATACTTTTTGTTAATCATAAAATAAAGGTAAGAAAGTATTTTTAAAAATGAAATTTGTATTAACAAAAAGTTTTGTCCCCTCACCTCATCCGTCTGCTACGCAGACACCTTCTCCTAAAAGGAGAAGGAAGCGATTGCGTTCACCCCTGGCAGAGTTCCTTGCTCAATATATTCTAATAGCGCGCCGCCGCCAGTGCTTACGTAACTTACTTTATCAGCTAAATTATATTTATTTATTGCCGCCACACTATCGCCGCCGCCAATTAAACTATAAGCTCCGTTTTTTGTGGCTTCAACAATTGCAAACGCTGCTTGTTTTGTTCCGTTTTCGAAATTGCTCATTTCAAAAACTCCCATTGGTCCGTTCCACAAAATAGTTTTTGAATTTTTTATTATTTCTGAATTTGCTTTTATTGTATTCTCACCAACATCCAATCCCATCCAGCCATCAGGAATTTTAGTTATGTCGCAGGTTTTTATATTGGCACCGTTTGAAAAATTATCGGCAATAATTACATCGGTGGGAATGTAAAGATGAACGTTTTTCTGTTTTGCTTTTTGAATTAAATTTTTTGCAATTTCTAAACGATCATCTTCACAAAGCGACTTACCAATGCTTCCACCCATTGCTTTTACGAAGGTAAATGCCATGCCTCCTCCAATAATTATGGTGTTGGCTTTATTCATGAGCTGTTCAATAATTAAAATTTTATCGCTCACTTTTGCGCCGCCGATTATTGCGGTAAATGGTTTTTGTGTGTTATGCAAAACTTTGTTAATGCTTTCAATTTCATTGGCCATTACGTAACCAAAACATTTAGCATCAGCAATAAAATATTTTGCAATCACCGCCGTTGAAGCATGCGCACGATGTGCGGTGCCGAATGCATCGTTCACGTAAACGCTGCCGTGCTTACTTAATTTTTCAGCGAAAGCTTCATCGCCTTTTTCTTCTTCTTTATAAAAACGTAAATTTTCCAACAACAAAACTTCTCCCGCTTTTAACGACGAAGATTTTTTAAACGCCTCTTCGCCAATACAATCTTCGGCAAACTGAACTTCTGTTCCCAATAGTTTAGAAACATTTTTTACAATGTGTTTTAAAGAAAATTTATTGGTTGGCCCTTCTTTCGGTCTTCCTAAATGCGACATCAGCACAATGCTTCCACCATCGTTCAATATTTTTTTTAGTGTGGGAATGGCGGCTTTGATTCGCGTTTCGTCGGTAACTTCAAAAGTTTCGTTAAGAGGAACGTTGAAGTCGACACGAACGAGTGCACGTTTTGAGGAGAAGTTTATGGTATCGACTGTTCTCATTGTTTCGGTGTTCGGTGTTCGGTGTTCGTGTTCGTGTTCGGTTAATAGGATAAAATAATCTTCAAATTATTTCTTCCCGGTACTTCCGAAACCTCCGGCGCCCCTATCGCTTTCTTCTAAACTTTTTACTTGCTCCCATTTTATTGTTTCGTGTTTTGCAATTATCATTTGTGCAATTCGCTCCCCATCATTAATCAAAAAATCCGCATCCGATAAATTTATCATTAATACTTTTATTTCGCCTCGATAATCGGCATCAATTGTTCCGGGCGAATTTAAAACTGTGAGTCCGTGTTTAAAAGCTAAACCGCTTCTCGGACGAATTTGCGCTTCACAACCCTGAGGTAATTCTAAAAACAATCCGGTGGCCACTATAATTCTTTGCAATGGTTTTAAATTTATTGGAGCATCTATGTTGGCCCGCAAATCCATTCCTGCCGAAAATTCGGTGGCGTATTCGGGTAAAGGATGTTTTGATTGGTTAACTACTTTTATCGTCATTGAGCTTTTGTTTCACAGTTTTCAAATTCGAAAATTCCAACTTATAAAACAACCATCCAAATAATAATACAAACAAGTTATTCAATATTAGTTTAAGAACCGCGTTGCTCATTGATGAATATGTTAATGAAATAAAATAAAAAATGAGCGCACTGAAAAAGAAAAACAAAATACTGCGCAAATTATATTTTACCGGATAAAATTTTTGTCCGAGGAAATAAGAAATCACCATCATGGTTCCATAAGCTGCAATTGTTGCCCAGGCACAGGCCATGTAAGAGTATTTTGAAATAAACGCAAAATTAATGGCGAGTGTAATTGCCGCTCCTATAATTGTAATGATGGCGCCGAATTTTGTTTGTCCGGTTAATTTATACCAGATCGATAAATTAAAATACACTCCCAAAAACAAATTGGCTAATAATAAAATGGGTGCCACTCCTAAACCAACACGGTATTTTTCGCTGAGTACATAACGTATCAAATCGATATTCATCATTGTTACCAAAAATAAAAACGAACAAAAAATTACGAAATATTTCATCACCAGGGCATTTAATATTTTGGCGTTCTTATCTTTTGCCTGATTAAAAAAGAAAGGTTCAGCCGCATATTTAAATGCGGTAATAAAAAGTGTCATGAGAATCGCAATCTTATAACACGCACCATAAATTCCCAGTTCGGTTTTAGCAATATCTTCTGGTAATAAATATTCTAAAATAATTCTATCGAAAGTTTCGTTAATCATTCCAGCCAATCCTAAAATTAATAATGGCCAGGCGTATTTAAATAATTGTTTCCATAAAACTTTATCAAATACATAAGCAAAACCGGTGAATTCTTTTCCCAACAAAAGCAAACTGAAAATGTTAGCCACTAACTGCGCTAAAAAAGCATACCCTACTCCAATTTGTGGATTGTAACAAACCGACAAAAAATTATTCTCATTATTTTCGTAAGCGTTTTTACTGAACACCAAATAAAAAATACTGACCGCTAAATAAACAGTAACATTAATTATTTTTAAAATTGTAAACCGTTTTGCATTATTATTTAAGCGTAATCGCGCAAACGGCAAAGCCATAACGGCGTCGGTAGCAACAATTAAAACACACCAAATAACATAATTTTTATTTTCGGGGTAATCCATTAACTCAGCAATGTTTTGCGAAAACAAACAAAGAATTAATGTAAGAGTAAGCGTACTTGATAAAATTGAAATGAGTGCAGTAGAATACACTTTATCTTTTTCTTCGGTTTTACTCGAGAAATTAAAAAACGCGGTTTCCATACCGTAAGTAAAAATTATATTAACGAAACTTATGTATGCGTAAAACTCGGTATTGGAAGCCAGATCAGAAGGAACTTTAAAAATAAAAGTAAGCGCGAGTGCAAATAAATAATTTGTGATACGGGGTAAAATGCTTCCCAAACCATAAATCACTGTCTGTCCCGCTAATTTTTTTAAAGGATTACTCACTATTATTCTTTCCTATAAAATTAGAGAATCACAATAGAACAATTTGTGAATATTAGTTAAGATATTAACTGCCCAATTGGAATAACATTTATTTTGGGAAGACTCAACACGGCGATACAGCGGAACAGAGTTACATAGAGAATTAACTCTTTAGTTTTTTTATCAGCGAAGTTGTTGAAAATCCTTCGGTAAGAGGGATTGTTAGTGTTTGTCCACCACATGCCTTTACAATATCGTAACCTACAATTTCTTCGGCTTTATAATCGCCGCCTTTAACCAAAACATCGGGCTGAATTTTTTTTATTAATTCGTATGGGGTTTCATCGTTAAAAAGCACAACTCCATCTACACATTCCAATCCCGCTAACACAGCGCCTCTTGCTTCCTCATTATTAACTGGCCGCTCAGGAGATTTATTTTGTTTTTTTACCGACGCATCTGTATTCAATCCCACAATTAAAATATTTCCCAAATCTTTTGCTTTAGCTAAGTATTCAACATGACCTAAATGCAGAATATCGAAACAGCCATTGGTAAACACAATTTTATTGCCACGAAAACGCCACAAATTTACCTGACGGTATAAATTGTCAAGACTAATTATTTTTTGTTTAAGCTTATTGTGATACATCTTTTTTCTTATTAATTACAGGTAATAAAATTAAACTCAAAACTCCCAATATTAAAATTAAAATAAACTGGGCAGTCCACACTAACCACGGCAGAGCTACTGCAGGAATTTGAGCAATGCCATAAAAAATTAAAATTTGTGTGATGATGATGTGATAGGCTCCCAATCCTCCCGGTGTAACGGCTACTCCCAGGGTTCCGAATAACATCAGGGTCAAACACTCCTTGTGTCCAATAACAGCAGTTTCCGGTAAAGCTTTCATGCAAAGGTAAAGCGAATAAAAATACATGGACCAAATTAAAAAACTTAGAAAAATAAACGTGCCAATGTTTTTCATTTTTTTTACCGAAGACAATCCTTCAATAAAACCTTTAATCACATCACCAAATTTTCCTTTAAATTTTGAAACTATTTTTTGGCGGTACAAATATAAAGCAATGCAAATTCCGACCAATGCAATTAAAATAATACTTCCTAAAAGTGGTTTTTCATAAAAGGCATACAGTTTATTTTTAACGGGCGAAAAAATGTATTCGTCAGATAGACCTGCTAATTCGGTAAACTGAAATACTAATGTCAGCACAAAAATAATTATCAGAATCATAAAATCAATTATTCTTTCTGTTACAACGGTACCAAATCCCACCTGAAAAGGAACTTTATCGTAACGGTCAATAACTGTAGCACGCGTTAATTCACCCATGCGAGGCAAACCATAATTAGCAAAATACCCAATGAAAACCGCAGCGTTGGCATTTATTAAACTGGTTTTGTAACCGAGCGGTTCCAATAAATACTTCCAGCGATAAGCCCTCAAAAAATGGGCGGCGAATCCGATGACAGACGAAATAAACACCCAAAAATAATCGGCACTTGCAAAAGCATTAATAATTTTTTCTTTCTCAGAAGCTACCTGACGAAAAGCGAGCCACACTAATAGAATTCCAACCCCTAATAAAACTACAAATTGTATAAGGGATTTGGTTTTTGTTTGCATTTTTCCTTGGCCCGTTTTACAATTATCCGGGAATTATTTTTTTAGAGAATTTGTTTTTGTATCGGGGAAAACAACAATTGGTTGGTGTGTTTTAGCAATTTCAAAATCCATTTGCGCGTAAGAAATTACTAAAACGACATCACCTTTTTTAAATTTTAAGGCGGCTGGGCCGTTTAAACAAATTACGCCGCTGCCCCGTTCGCCTTTTATAACGTAAGTAATTACACGCTCACCGTTATTTTTATTAAGCACATGAACCTGTTCGTTTTCAATTAAATTAGCAGCTTCCATTAAATTTTGGTCGATGGTAATACTGCCTATATAATCTAATTCGGCCTGTGTAACTGTAACACAATGAAGTTTAGACTTTAGTACTTGAATTTGCATAATCGTGCAAAGGTAATAAATATTTGCTCTTTAATTATTTAAACGAATTATAGACGTATATTTTAATATTATTTGTATTTTAGGGCTTCATAATGTTTAAGTTACCGGCGATATACATTTGTTTAGCGGCTTTTTTAATGCAAACCGTGCTCATTAATTTGGCTATGTATGGTTTTACGGCATATGCAAAATTTCAGAGCTGCGAATCATCTTCTAAAATGTACTCCATTACTTTATCAGAGAAGCAATATACAAATTTGCAATGGTTAGATAAGAATGAATTCGCTTTCGCGGATTTTATGATGGATATTAAAAATACTAAGAAGGAAAATAATTTAGTAAGCATTTCTTTTAAAGTTGATATTAAAGAAAAAAACTTTTTAGAAAAACTGGCCGATCATTTTAAAAACAAAAAAGCATTTACAACTACTATTGTTTTCAATACGTTTGACATTCCAAAATTAAATCTGAATTTATCAGCTACAAATTACATTCACAAAACAATGTTGGTTTCAATTCCTGAAACTATTTTCCCTAAAGATTCTCCTCCGCCAAAAGCGTAATTTTTTTATTTCTTGTTAATTATTGTTTTTCAGAATTTCTGAAAAATATATTTTATTAAAATTTAAAAAAATGGTCATGAAAAAATTATTATTTAATTCGTTATTGCTTATCGTAGCAATCACAAAGGTACAGGCGCAAAATATTAAAGTTCTCGATAAATCTTCTAGAGAACCAATCTCTAATGTTATAATTAAAGATAATGCCAATAACTCGGCAGTTACCAATTCAAAAGGTAATGCGGATATTTCTTCACTTACTAAAACAGATTCGCTTACTTTTTTGCATGTTAGTTATCACACCAAAAAAATAATTCAATTGCAAGACAGCAAGGTTACGGAGGTAGAATTAATTTCACGCCAAATTCAACTTGACGAAGTAATTTTTTCCGCCAACAGAATTCCTGAGAAAAAAAGTGACGTTCCGTATTCGATGGAAATAATAAAACAAAAAGATATAGAATTCGGTAATCAGCCTACAACCGGAGATGTAATGTCGAACACAGGAAATATTTTTGTTCAAAAAAGTCAGCTTGGCGGAGGTAGTCCGAGTATGAGAGGTTTTGAAGCGAACAAAGTATTAATGGTGATTGATGGCATAAGAATGAATAATGCGATTTACCGAGGAGGACATTTACAAGATATTATGACCATTGACCCGAATATGCTTGAACGGGCAGAAGTAGTGTTTGGTCCTTCTTCTACCATGTATGGAAGCGATGCCTTAGGAGGAGTTATGCATTTTTATACCAAGAATGCAGAGTTTAGTTCAGATGATAAATTATTAGTAAAAGCCAACGCCATGCTTCGTTTTGCATCAGTTAATAATGAATTAACAGAGCATTTGGATTTTAATTTAGGAACTAAAAAGTTCGCTTCTATGACAAATATTACTTATTCAAATTTTGGAGATTTGATGAGTGGCGCAACAAAGTTAACAGGGTATACCAATACCTGGGATAGGGATTATTATGTAAAACGTTTTGATAAACGGGATAGTATGGTTTCGAATCCCAACAATAATTTATTGGTTGGGAGCGGTTACAACCAAATTGATATTATGCAGCGTTTTAATATTAAAACCGGTGAACATTTAACGCATAATTTAAATTTTCAAATGAGTTCGGTTACAAGACTTCCAAGATTCGACCGGTTAGCGGGAGATTATGCAGGTGGTAAATTAAAATTTGCAGAAAATTATTATTATCAACAACGAATTTTAGGCGCTTACACTTTAAATTTCGACGGCAAAACTGCAATCAGTGATAATATTAAATTTATTTTTGGTTTTCAAAGTATTGACCAAGACAGAATCACCAGAAAATTTCAGAACGTAAATCGCAAAAAACAAATGGAAGATGTAATTGTTATTTCAGCCAATTTAGATTTTTACAAAAATATTAAAAAGCACGAGTTACGTTATGGTTTAGAATTCACTAATAATTATGTTGGGTCGTCGGCCGAAAACAGAGATATTATTAAGGACAGTGCTTTTAAAGCTGACACCCGATATGCTGATGGCGGAAGCAGTATGACAACGTTGGCTGCTTATGTTTCGCACGCTTGGGAAGTGAATACTAATTTTATTTTTACAGATGGAATTCGATTTACTTATAATTATCTATCATCGACATTTAATGACACCACTTTTTTTAAATTTCCGTTTAAAACCGCGCAGCAAAATAATCAGGCAATTACGGGTTGTTTGGGATTTACCTGGAGAGCTGAAAATGATTACAAAGTTTCGATGTTCGCGAACACCGGATTTAGAACGCCCAATGTTGACGATATGAGCAAAGTATTTGAAACAGGCCCGGTTTTAATTGTTCCCAATCCTAACATTAATCCCGAATATGCAACCAATTTCGAATTAAGTATAAGTAAAGTGTTTCAAGGCCGTTATAAGTTTGATGTAACGGGTTATTATACAATTTTGGAAAATGCATTAGTTCTGAGAGACTTTAAATATAACGGCTCCGATTCTTTAAAATATGGAGGGTCAAAACTAAAAGTACAAGCGATGCAAAATGCAGACCTCGCCTATATCTTAGGAATTAATGCCGGCGTTCAATTTGATTTTAATGATAATATTTCGTTTAAAAGCAATATTAACTATACCTATGGGAGATATGTGGACACAAAAACAGATACTGTTATGCCATTGGATCACATTGCACCCATGTTCGGACAAACCAGTATTATTTATAAGGCAAAAAATACAAATATTGAATTTTTTGTAAGATATAATGGTATTAAGTCGGCCTCTGATTATAGTTTAAGCGGTGAGGATAACGCTCAATACTCGGCCAATAAAGTAAGTGGCTATATGCCTTCATGGTTTACTTTAAACATTAGAGCAGGATATAACATTACTAAAAATTTACGATTAAATATTGGATGTGAAAATATTACAGATAATCGTTACCGTGTTTTTGCCAGTGGAATAAATGCTCCGGGTAGAAATTTTATAATTAGTTTGAGATTTAAATTTTAATTATTGTAAATAAAAAACTTGATGTCCGCCCGCATTGCACAATTACCCTGTGTTACTGGTTGGCGTTTGCATACAGATTCTGTTTCTTTCGTTTAAAGTTTAGAGGGCATCAGTAATTTTTTTTGTAATAAGATTAAATTCATTCAAAGAAGTAAGGCTCGTCATTTTATTAACTTTCATGACAAAAATTTTATCCCCTTTTCTCACATATATAAATAAAGGACTACTTCCAAACCATGCTTCTTCTCCCAAATCATTAAGTTCTTTAAATCCAATAGCATTTACATTTGCTTTTTTATAGAATGAATAAACTTGTTTGGCAGATGAAACATCAGGATATTGTTCAAACATAAAATATACAATACCGGTTTTCTTTGTTTTCTTGTCCATTGCATTTGCCATAAAACCGCAACTGTAAATCGAAGCATCTCTTTTAATTATTGACATGCTATCAATAAATTTCATTTCCTTGCCTTTGGTTTTCGTAGAACTGTCTGATAAATGACCTGATTCTCCCAGTATTTTTTCAGCGTCAGACAATGTAAATAAATTACCCGGAATGATTGGACTTACTGTTTGAGATACTACAGGTTTTTCAATGGTGTATGTAGCTGATTGTTCCTGTTTTTGATCATCCCCTGGTGTTATTGATTGGATACAACCTAATAAGGTCGATGTGGTAATTATTAAAAAGATGATTTTTTTCATGGTTGTATTATTAAATTAATTATTGTTTAGTATAGTCGTCTGTATCGTAAAAATATAAATTTATTCTGATGTCCATCGGCTTACCTATAACTAACGGTTTAGCGAATAAAGAAATGATTATCAACAATTACAAGTATTTATATTTGTTTATGCTGATGTATTGAATTTATACCGGTTAATTATACCAATTACAAAGTTCCCCTCAGCGCCTGTTCTCTTTCGATACTTTCAAAAAGTGCTTTAAAATTTCCGGCACCAAAACCACGCGCGCCCATGCGCTGAATAATTTCGAAAAATAAAGTGGGACGATCTTCAATTGGTTTTGTAAATATTTGTAACAAATATCCTTCTTCATCGGCATCTACTAAAATGGAGAGACGTTGCAATTC
>JAHEYG010000105.1 GCA_023251725.1 Sphingobacteriaceae bacterium
TGTCTTCAAATTTAAGCGGATCGCCGCTCACTAAATTTTCGTGCAATTCTGTAAACTGATTGTTATCAAATAAAATTTCGAAATATTTTTCACTTCCTAAACGTTCGTGATGCCCGCAATTAGTACAAACATATTTATTGGCTGCATGCTCTTGTACCGTATTAATTTTTTTGCACGATGGGCATTTATACCATAAACCCTCAGGAGTTTCTTTTTTCTCCTTAGTACTTGTAGTAATGCCGCCTTTTAATCTTTTGAACCAACCCATTTTGACATGTTGAATTATGAATGTTGAATGTTGAATGGTGTTGAATGAACAATTTAAAATTTATCATTCAACATTTAAAATTTCTTAAGCAATTGTTATTGTTTTATCAAGATAAACATCTTGTATGGTATTTAATAAAGCAATTCCGTCTTTCATTGGTTTTTGAAATGCCTTTCTTCCCGAAATTAATCCTTGTCCACCTGCGCGTTTATTTATTACGGCTGTTGTAACTGCTTCAGCTAAATCGGAAGCGCCTTTACTTTCGCCACCGCTATTTATTAATCCCATTCGTCCCATGTAACAATTTGCTACCTGGTAACGACATAAGTCAATTAAATTATCGCTGCTTAATTCAGAATAAACTTTGGGATGTGTTTTCCCAAAATTAAGTGCTGTAAATCCGCCGTTTTTATCCGACATTTTTTGTTTTATAATGTCGGCTTGTATTGTAACACCTAAATGATTTGCCTGCGAAGATAAATCGGCTGCAGTATGATAATCTTCACTATCTTTTTTAAAAGCAGAATTACGAGTGTAGCACCATAAAATGGTTGCCATACCCAGTTGATGTGCGTGTTCAAAGGCCGCTGCCACCTCAACAATTTGTCGCGACGATTCGGGCGAACCAAAATAAATTGTGGCACCCACTGCAACTGCGCCCATATTCCAGGCATCCTGTACGGTACCAAACATTATTTGATCAAATTTATTGGGATATGTAAGAAACTCGTTATGATTTAATTTAACGATGAAGGGAATTTTATGAGCGTATTTGCGCGACACTGAACCCAGCACTCCAAAAGTAGAAGCTACTGCGTTGCAACCGCCTTCTATTGCTAATTTCACTATATTTTCGCTATCGAAATAAATTGGGTTAGGTGCAAACGAAGCGCCGGCACTATGTTCTATTCCCTGATCAACCGGTAAAATGCTCATATATCCAGTTTTTGATAAACGACCGTTACCGTAAAGTTGCTGAAGACTTCGCAGAACTTGCGGACTACGATTACCAACAGAAAAAATTCTGTCAATAAAATCGGGACCCGGAACATGAATATGTTCTTTAGTAATTGTTTTGCAGGTATGATTCAGTAAAGCATCGGCCTGAGCGCCTAATAATTCTTTAATGTTAGCTGACATAGTGTTTTTTTGAGAATGTAAATTTACTAAAAAAGGGCGATTTATTCCTGAAAAAATGAAACAAAAAACCCCGAAATCTGAGTTTCGGGGTCTTATTTAAGATCTTTTATAATTAGGTTAAATTATTCGCTAACCTGAACCATTTTAAATGGCACGTTGATAATAGCTTGATAATCTTCGCCTGCTTCCAACATATCTTCATCATCTTCTTCGTAATGCCAGTTAATGGTAACTGCGCTTCCGCCTTTATTAATATTTTCTAATTTTTTAAATACATCCAAAATACATTTAGATGAACTGGTGTTAAAATATTCAAGTTGAATATTTACACTTGTAGCAGCCTTTGGTGAGCCTGAATATTTATCTAAAGCGTCTACTAAAGGTTTGTAGAACTCAATAGAATTCTCAGGTATTGAACGTCCTTTAATTTCTAATACACCACTCGCTAAATCAAAATTGATTGTTGGGGTTTTTGGTGTGCCTTCAATTCCGTATTTTTCCATAATCTTTTATTGTTTTGTTAATCTGTATTAATTGGCTTCTTGTTGTTTAACTTTAATATTTAATGTAAAGAAAGAAACTTTATTATCAATTTCCAAAAAATTATACTCTAATTTTTCACCTGTTTTTCGGGCAATGTCAATCATGCCTAATCCACCGCCACCTTTTAACGACATTTCGCCGTTGTTTAAAATCTTTTTATAATAATCTTTCAATTCTTCTTTGCTAAGGGCATTCACTTCATCAAGACGACTTTTTAAACCGTGTACATTTTCTTTAAGAATGTAATTACCTGTGATAATGGTATAAACATTTTTATTTTTACCTATCATAAAAATAGCTGAACGGTTAATATCTCCATAAGAGTCGGCTACATCATCCATA
The DNA here is from genome assembly GCA_023251725.1 of Sphingobacteriaceae bacterium. Taxonomy (GTDB): domain Bacteria; phylum Bacteroidota; class Bacteroidia; order B-17B0; family Aurantibacillaceae; genus JAHEYG01. The sequence continues at coordinate 2,294 of JAHEYG010000105.1, forward strand.
TGGTGATAAAGGTTCTGAAGGCATTCTACAAGCACGTTGTAAACCTTTTTCTTCATCTTAGGCTCTTCCTGCATATTCTCCATCTTGTTCTCCATAATTTGCAAAATAGAGGTTAACAATTCGGATGTAATATCTCCCTTAAATGAAAGAAGAATATTATTCCTCTCCATTTTATCATAGATGTTGTATGCGTCGACCATAATCGTAGAAGAAACCAATTCCATAAGGGTTTATTTCATTTTAAAGGCAACAGTTTGTCCATTTACGGTAAAAGTAGCATCATCATCACAGGTACCGTTTCCGTAATCAACAGTGCGCAAGCTAAATCCGGCAGGAGTTATATCTAATGTTCCTGAAGTAATAAATTTACAATTTGCTCCTTTTGTAATCTGATTTACATTTACTGTAAAGGCTAGATTATTTCGGTTGGTTCCGCTGGAAGTTCCTGTAACAATCATTACATCGTCGCTACCGGCAGCAGTGCCCTGAGTATTAATTGTTACTGTTTTTGAAGAATTGTATTTAATCACCCATCCTGTACCGCCGGTACAAACAGCGTTAAACACTTCAATTTTAAAAGAGAAAGAGGTTGGAATTGTTCCAGCAATCGTGCTCGTAAATACTGAACCAAGAGTGGTAATTCTCATACTATCGCAGGCATAAGTGGTAGTTCCTACTTTATAATTTTGAAGTAAAATAACCATTTTTGAACCTACATTTTTTATAGGGCCCGTTAAACGAATATTGTACTTACCTGTTCTGGCAATATTGTCTCCATTAACGTTTGTGCAAGAAGAAAGATCGTATTCATAAACCGGATTAATATGGCCAATCATGTTCCATGAAGTATCACCTGAAAGTTTACGCAAAGTATCGCAGGGTGTTAAAGTGCCTGTTATTCCCGACATTTTAGCAACGGCGCCGGTTCCTTTAGTATTAATGGCTCTGGCGTTAGCGGTTGGCTGAATCTGCATAAATTCCTGCTCACAAATTGAATTATCAACAACCGATTGAGTTTCTGTATCTACAGCAGTAGTAGTCTTTTGGCATGACCAAAAACCAACAATACAAGAAACGGCAAACAGCACCGATAAATATTTAATGGGTTTTAATTTTTTCATGTAACAAAGCAAATATAATACTTATTTCTTAAAAAAAAAGGGCTACTTATACATTTTTTAAATGCGAATACCCACTACTAAAACATCATCTACTTGCTCATGATTTCCTCGCCACTGTTCAAAGGTTTTCTGCAACTCGTTTTTTTGTTCTTCCAATGAGTTTGTTCGCATCGAACATAATAAATCATTGAATCGTTTTACCATGAATTTTTTACCTTTTTCGCCACCAAATTGATCAGCATAACCGTCTGAAAACAAATACATTGTATCATTTTTATTGAGTTTTATTTCATGAGAAGTAAAAGTGCGTTTTAAATCTAACTGACCTCCTCCAATGGAATACTTATTGCCATCGGTTTTTTCGGCCACACCATCGGCTCTTATTAAAAGCAAAGGCCTGAATGCACCTGCCCATTTTATTTGTCCTGTATTTTCATTGACTGAAATGATGGAAACATCCATCCCATCATTGGTGTTTATTTCGTTTCTGCCTTGCTTTAAGGCTTCCTGAACACCATGGTGCAGGTTATTTAATATTTCGGCCGGGTCGATTATGCTGTTTTCGAGAACAATTTGATTTACCAGATTGTGCCCTATCATACTCATAAAAGCACCCGGTACACCGTGACCCGTACAATCCACTACTGCAAATATTTTATGATTATTTTTTATCCCAAACCAGTAAAAATCGCCACTCACTATGTCTTTCGGCTGATATAAAATAAAAGCGTTATTAAATTTGCTGAATATAAAATCTTTTGCCGGCAGTATCGCTTCCTGAATTCTTTTGGCGTATTGAATACTGCTAGTAATATCGCGATTTTTTTCAGCTAATTCTTTGGTTCGTTCTTCCACTTTTAATTCGAGGATTTTATTTTCTTTTTTAATGGCACGGGTTCGGTACTGAGTGAATAAAACAATTCCGGTAATTCCAAAAACTGAAACCAGAATGTAGAACCATTTTGTTTTCCAAAAAGGCGGAATTACTTTTATGTAAACCTGATATGGCACTTCATTCCACACCCCATCATTATTGGCAGCTTTAACTTTAAATACATAATCTCCACCCGGCAACTCGGTATACGACACAAATCTTACATGCGATGGCGCCGACCATTCATTATCGTACCCTTCTAGTTTATACATGTACTTATTTTTAAGCGGCGAATTATAATCGAGGGCCGCTAACTCAAATTGAAAAAAGTTTTCGCGGTAGCTTAATTCAAAATATTTTTTACTCACTACCGAGGTGTCGGTTATGACATTGTTTCCTGACCGTTTGTAGGCCACAATATAAACTTCGGGCAAATGAAAATTATCTATAATTTTGGAGGGATTAAAAATATTAATTCCGTTAGAGCTTCCAAATATCATTTCGCCACCGGAAGATTTACAAAACGCCCCCTGCATGTATTCGTTATTGAGCAATCCGTCTTTTTGATCGTAATTTTTAAAGGCGTTTCCGTTAACGTTTGCCATGTTGGGATTAAATTTGGCAATGCCCTTGTTGGTACTCATCCATAAGTTTCCGCTACTATCCGGCAAAACTGAGAGGACGAAATTATTGGCAAGTCCGTTTTCTTCGGTAAATGAGTTAAACTTTTTAGTTTTTAAATCGTATTTGCACAATCCGTTAACGGTAGCAAACCAAATGTTTTTAAATTTATCCTGATAGATTGAATAAACCGTATTTGAAGTGAGAGAATTAACAGAATCTTTATAGGCATAATTAATAATTGCTTTCTTATCAGTAAGATTTCCTTTGGGAACAAAATAGGCTCCTCCTCCATCCGATCCCAGCCACATATTATTATCTGCATCTTTAAAAAAACAAGTAATGTTATTATTGAAGCCCTCTGAATTAAATTTATCAAATGTGTTTTTTATAGTATTGTAAACGTAAAAACCATCTCCATAAGTTCCTAACCATAAATTATTTTTGTCATCTAAAAACTCCGTTAAAATAGCCAGACTACCGAAATCTTCGGTAAGAACATTTTCAGATTTTTTAGTGCTTGCATTATATTTAATGAGCCCTCTGCCATAAGTTCCTAACCAAAAATTATCGTTTTTACCTTCTATAATCGACAATACATAATTATCTTCAATCACCAAACTCAAATCGGTTACTTCAAGCGTTTTTCGGTTAAATATTTTTAATGATTTTTCGCCGCCTATCCATAGTCTTTTGTTTTTATCTTCATAAATACAATTGGTTTGTTTAAACAATTCTGAAATTTCTTTTGGAAGATTAGGAAATTTTTGGGTTTGCGCAAATGATACGTTCACTCCTCCTGTAAAAGTTCCCAACCAAATATTATCCTGCGAGTCAATGTAAGTACAGGTAACATAACTATCGTTCAACGATTTTTTATCGTCCTCACGTTTTATTATCTCCGCTTTATCGCTTAATAAATCATAAATAATAAATCCGGTTTTAGTAGCCGCAAATATTTTATTTCCTTTAACCTGAAAATTAATAATGGCGTTCAGCGGATCGTCCTGTACACCAAAACTCCTCACTTTTTCAACCTCAAACGTATTCGGATTTAAAGCCACAATTCCTTCTCCATAATAGGCCAAATATAACTTATCGCCATAATTTGAAATTTTAGTAATGCTCGCGTTTTTTTTAGCATACATCTTTATTCCTTCCGCAACTACCAAATTTATTTCCTTAAGCTGATTGGTTTTATCTAAGATCCACAATCCATGCTCAGAAGTTCCAATATAAAGAATGTTATTAAATTTATTTAAACAGGTAACCGGAACAGCCTCATTCAAAGAAAATAAAATGTGATTTATTTTTTTGGTTCTTGTATTAAAAACATTTAAACCGTTTCCGGTTCCAATAAAAATATTTTCGTCGTTCAATTCTAAAATACAACACACTTTTGGATCGGTGAGTGAAAATTCATCTCCGCCATTGACAGGAATTCGCTCAAATGTATTTTTATCGCGGTCGAAAATATTCAGTCCGCCGGTTCTGGTTCCCACATAAATTTTTCCATCTTTATGCTCATAAATACACACTACGTCGGAAGAAGACATTGAACTTTTGTCGACAATATTATGTTTATAGGTGGTAACGTTGTAACCGTCGTATCGGCAAAGCCCCTCTTGCGTTCCAAACCACATAAAACCCATTTTATCTTGCAAAATACATTGAATGTAATTGGTTGATAAACCGTCTTCGCTGGTAATTTGTTTAAAACGATACGATTGAGCACCCGCAATAAACGAAAGTAAAATGAAGAAAATATTAAACTTAATTTTTTTATGCATTGTAAGGGTTTAAAGTTAAAAAAATTTCACAAACTTTGAATAGAGTATAAAATTCATTTCTAGCTCTAAATAACCTATTTTTACATCGCTATGTGTGGTATTGCCGGACTCTATTATTTTTCAGAGAAGAATTCTCTGTTAAATTCAACTGCCATTACCGAGGCACTAAAACACCGCGGGCCTGACTATCAAAATAATTTTAAATTTAAAAATTGTGTTTTGTTTCATGCCAGGTTAAGCGTTTTAGACCTGAGCACTAAAAGCAACCAACCGTTTTTAAACGAAAATAACACTAAAGCGCTTTGTTACAACGGCGAAATATTTAATTACAAAACGCTTTCGGCCGCTTTATCTGAATTAAAAACAAATGGCGACGCCGAAGTATTGTTTAAATTATTTGAAACCGAAAGATTAAATTGTTTGAATAAATTAAATGGTTTTTTTGCGTTTTCGTTTTACGATTCGCTTAGTGATGAGTTTACATTGGTTAGAGACCGTTATGGCGTGAAACCACTGTATTATTATTCAGATAAAAATAAATTAGCCTTTGCTTCCGAATTAAAACCTTTAATGCAATTGATAGAGCCGCAGGAAATAAATGCCAATGCATTGTATTCTTATTTAAGATTAAATTATTGCAGCGGTAAGGAAACTATTTTTAAAAATGTTTATCGCTTATTACCGGGGCAATGTCTTCAAATAAAAAATAAACAAATAAGCATTGTTAATTGGTATGAAATTCCCAAAACAGATTCTACTGCAAAAACAATTTCAGAATTATTAAGTGATGCGGTTAAAATAAGATTGAATGCAGATGTGCCGGTGGGAAGTTTTTTGAGCGGAGGATTAGATTCTTCCATTATTTCGGCTTTGGCTAAACAACATCATAATGATATTCATACTTTTAGTTTGGGATTTGCAGATGAACCGTTTTTTGACGAAACGCATTATGCCGAATTGGTAGCGAAGCACATTCAATCAGAACATTATGTTTTTAAATTAAAAAATAATGATTTGCTGGAGAATATTAATCCGTTTTTAAATAGTATTGACGAACCCTTTGCCGATTCCTCTGCCTTTAATGTTTATGTACTCAGTAAGTATACTAAACAATATGTAAAAGTAGCCTTATCAGGAGATGGCGCCGATGAATTGTTTATGGGATACAATAAGCATAAAGCAGAATTTTTGAGCGGGAATTTTTTTTACAACACTATTTTACCGCTGGTTTCTCCGCTCCTAAATCTGCTTCCGCAATCGCGTAATTCGGGTTTTTCAAATAAATCGAGGCAGTTAAAACGTTTTTCAGATGCAGTAGGATTAAACCCTGAAGAACGTTATAAAAACTGGGCTTGCGTTTCGGATTCGCAGGAAGTAAAACAGCTTTTGCATTTGCATTACACTAAAAATACTTTTGCAAATTTATTTACCGAATCATTTTCTCAAAACAATTTTAATCCGGTTAATTATGCCGACTTAAAAATTGTTTTGGCAGATGATATGCTCGTAAAAGCCGATCGTATGAGTATGCAGCACGGATTAGAAATCAGAAACCCGTTTTTAGATTATAGGGTGGTTGAATTTGCGCTAAATTTACCTATGGAACAAAAAATTTCGAAGGCCGGACAAAAATTAATTTTAAAGGAAAATTTTAAACATCTTTTACCGCCAGAAATTTTTAATCGTCCTAAAAAAGGTTTTGAACTTCCGCTTTGGAAATGGCTTAATAAAGAATTAAAAAACAATATTGAAGAGAAATGGTTAAGTAAAAAAATAATTGAAGAACAACAGTTTTTTAATTACGGAGCAGTTCAAAAATTAAAAGAGGAATTATTCAGCAATAATCCGGGCGATTCTCCTGCTAAAGTGTGGGCCCTTATTGTTTTTCAGAATTGGTACAATAATTTTAACACATTTATCAAAAAATAGATAATTTCCTTTATAAAATTGACAATTTTGGGATTGACAATTTATGCCGAAGGTATTCCTTCGGAACAATTGAAATAATAATAAATTGTACTTTGTAAATATTAAAATTGTAAATATTTTATTGATATATTCGCAAAAGATTAGTAATCCCATTATGCCAAAAGTACTTCGTATAATTAATCGCTTTAATTTGGGAGGCATTGCTTATAATGTTTCTTACTTAACAAAATATTGCGCGCCCGAATACGAAACACTTTTAATTGGCGGTGCCCAAGAAGAAGGAGAAGAAAGCGCTTTGTTTATTGCTGAAAACCTCGGATTAAAACCCTTAATTGTTAATGAACTAAAACGTGAAATAAGTTTTAAAAACGATTATTCCGCTTACAAAAAAATTAAAGAAATTATAAAAGATTTTAAGCCCGATATTGTTCACACCCATGCTTCCAAGGCGGGTGCTGTTGGGCGATTGGCTGCCATTAGCTGTAAGGTTCCAATAATTGTTCACACTTTTCACGGCAACGTTTTTCACTCTTATTTTGGTAAATTAAAAACTGCTTTTTATAAAAATGTGGAGCGCTATCTTGCTAAAAGAACAAATGCCATTGTTGCCATAAGCAAAATACAAAAAAAAGAACTGACTGAAATTTTTAAAGTTTGTACGCAAGCACAAACCTATGTTATTCCCTTAGGATTTGATTTGGTAAGATTTACAGAGAACATATCAGAAAAAAGAAAAAATTTCAGAAGCAAATGGAATATTAAAGAAGATGAATTGGCGATTGGTATCATTGGAAGATTTGCCCCAGTAAAAAATCACGAATTATTTATTGATGCCATTGAATTTGTTATTAAAAATTCTCCGAAAAAAATACGG
>JAHEYG010000106.1 GCA_023251725.1 Sphingobacteriaceae bacterium
ATGCAAAACTAAATTTAAGCCCGAAGTTATCCCAGAAGGTTGCTCCCGGATAAGTCATTCTCCATAAAGCATCTAATCTAAACAATTTAAATATATTTTCGACACCGGCAGTTACCTCAACGTATGGTAAATTATCAAGTGATTTAAGTGTGCCCGGAAAAATAAGTACCTTCCGGTTTTGTGCATCCACAGTTCCCCAAACTCCTTTTACGGTCACTACTTCTCGCCATTTTAATTTTTTAAGCAACGGTATTTTATTTAAAAAGAGCCCTTCAAAATGATGAGAAATTCCTGCTGAAACATACTGGTCGCTTCCGAACTCATAATACTTCATCATATTAAAAGCAAAAATATCATATACCAAAGTTTCGTTTCCGCCGTGCAATTCAAGTAAAGGGAATGGTACTGCTCCAAATATTTTTCCGCCTTGAATCATGTATTCGGTATATCCTAAAATGGGCGTAATTCTTACTTTGTCGGTTAAATTAACGACTACTTTTTGATAATCGTATTCGCCACCAAAAACATTTGGTAAAGATTTAGAATAAATTAACTGTATCACAGGCCATTTACGAGTTCCTAATGATACTCTATGAAAATCTCCTCCCAACCATTTTTCTTTAAATGCAAAACGAATATTAAGCCTTACTTCAGTATTAGTGATGTTGTTTTTTTCGCCTATTGTTCCATCATTTTTATAATAACTATAGGTAGCGCCGTTCAAGGGTGAAAAAGTGCTTCCAATAAAAGTGGCGCGTGTAATTAATCCCGGAAACCATTCTCGCTCATACCACGCTTGTACACTTTCGACTCGAGTAAGATTTTTTAGCGGATTCGTTCTTAAAAAAGAAGCCAATGCATTGTCTTGCGAAAATCCGTTAGTACTTTGTCCTAAAATTTCGTAATCGTTTTTATATTCTGCTCCCACTAATTGCCGGTGTGGTGCTTTGGTGAGAAAGGAAGTGATACCGATATTATATTTAAATTTTTGATCAAGTGTTCCAAAAGCAACATAGCCAAACAATTCGTGCCATCTGCTAAAGGTGTTGCTTGTGCGTCCGCCAAATCGCAAACGCAAACCTTCTACCTGATTATAACTTATTAAATTAAGGTAAGGACCAATTTCGAAATTGCTGGCTTTTTTGTACCCCGCTATTAAAATGTAAAAAACATCAATCCATGTTTTATAGATAGGAAGTGTTTGAATGGTATCAATCATTTTAAAAATTTTTAACTCACGATTCGTTAAACTATCGTGGCGGTTCTGCAACCAAAACTCGTCCGATTTTTTTTGTGCTTCCTCATCAAAAACTATTTTATCCCCTAATTCATAAAAATTATCAGGACGGGATTTATTTAAAACAATATTTTTATACGACATGGTTTTTCGACCGTAAAAACCGATACCTTCTTTTAAGGGAGCAAATTCAATGATGAGCCGATCTTTGGTTAGCATCCACATACTATCGGCATAAGTAAATTCCTCTATCAAATTCACCGTATTAATAAAATTAAGGTTGGCATCTTTATTAACAGTCATTTCGAAACGTTTTACACCCCAAGTGGAGTCAGCAATCCATATATTTCCGGTAAATGAAAGTTCTTGCGAACGTTTTGGTTTAAAACGAATGTGGTAGCACCAGTTATTGCCTATGAACAAACTATCTTCGAGATAATATTTGTAATAAAAAAATGATTCGTTTGAAATAGGACTAGGGAACTGTTTTTCTAGAAGTAAAATATTATTTTTATAAATATTTATGTTTTGATACATATCCCCCATTAACTGAGCGATGCTGGCATTTTCGATGCCGGTCATTTTACTGGCTCTAATTTCTTCTCTTTTACGTTCAGGATTTCTTTGATAATAAAAATTGGAAAGATTTTCAATCATAAAAAACGGAAGCGATGGTGTTTCGTCGCTGTAAGTGCTATCCACATTATCAAAAACAAATTTTATAGGTTTCCATATTTTTCGGTCTCTCATTTTTTTTGGAATTCGGGTCAGATCAATCTCTATTTTATTATATGCTTCATATTCGTAAGCGTCGAGTTTATTTCGATTGTTAACGTCTTTATGTGCAACAGCATTTCTTATAATTCGGTGAGCAGGATTTTCGCCGGCTTTAACGGTTACTTCCATTAATGATAAGCCTTGATTGCTCATTGGCAAATTAATAGTTTGTATGCTTAGGTTTTTGTTAATGGCACGCGCCACGCGTTTGTATCCCACGTAAGTGGCCACCAATGAATCGCGAAGCTTATCTGTTTTAATTACAAAGTTTCCGTCAAAATCGGTCACCGTTCCCGTAGTAGTTCCTTTTAGCATTACGGGCACAAAGGGAAGTGCATCTTTATTTTCGATGCTGAACACTTTTCCTTTAATAGTATATTGCTGAGACTTTAATCTCGACAGAGAAATAATTACAAAAAAAATGAACAAAAGTATTTTAGTACGCAACATATAATTCCTAAAATTAATAAATACTACAAGATGTTGCAATAAAAAGCATTTTATAATGTGGAATGGTATAACTAAATTTAGAGCCCCGAACGCTCGGTGAAATTTATGGCGAAATTTGATGCAGTAGTTATTGGTAGTGGTTTGGGCGGTTTATGCTCGGCTTTTATAATGGCCAAAGAAGGAATGAGCGTATGTGTACTAGAGAAAAACAGGCAATTTGGAGGTTCTTTACAAATATTTAGCAGAGACAAGGCTATTTTTGATACAGGTGTTCATTATTTGGGAGGTTTGGATGAAGGACAAAATTTAAATCGGTATTTTAAATATTTCGGTTTAATGGATAAACTCCGCCTTCAAAAATTAGATTTGGATGGATACGATCACATTTCATTTGAAGGCCATCCTAAAATTTATAAACACGCTCAGGGTTACGAAAATTTTATTGACGTGTTGGCGCAGGATTTTCCGCATCAGCGGAAACAATTAGAAATTTATGTAAAAACGATAAATGATATTTGCGCCTCTTTTCCGTTATATAATTTAGGAAGCGGCTTAAAAGATTTTAACGACGATTGGTACAGAACCACCAGTGTAAAAGATTATGTTGAGAATTTATTTACCGACCCTTTGCTTGCAAAAATTATTGGCGCCAATAATATGTTGTATTGTGGTAATGAATTAACGCCGTTTTTTATTCATGCGGTTGTGGTTAATTCGTACATGCAAAGCGCTTATCGTTGTATTGACGGAAGTTCTCAAATTGCAAAACTGATGGTAGACGGAATTAAAAGTATGGGAGGTGTTGTTTTAAATTACCATGAAGTTTCAGGATTTAATACTTCGGGCGACGAAATTACCAGCGTACAAATGACCGATGGAAAAACAATTGAATCGAAATGGGTTATTTCGGGAATTGATTTTAAAAAATTAATTCAAATTATTGGTCCTACTCATTTTAGAAAAGCTTACCGAAACCGAATTCAAAATTTAGAAAACACGCCAGGCTTATTTTTAATGAGCGCAGTATTTAAACCCAATACTGTAAAACGAATGAATAATAATGTTTACCATTATGTAAATGATAATGTTTGGGATTCGGCAAAACACACCGAGCAAGATTGGCCGCGCGGTTTTGGCGCTTTTCCTACTTACACTTCAAAAAATCCTGACTATACCGAAAACATAGTTTTAATGGCTTACATGCATTATCATGAAGTAGAAAAATGGAAAGACACCGTTTCTACAGTACCAAAAAATATTAATAGTCGCGGCCAAGATTATGAAGCCTTTAAATTAGAACGCTCGAACCGTTTATTAAAAATTATTGAGAAGCGAATGCCCGAAGTAACTTCCAACATTCAATCGTTTACCAATGCTACGCCACTAACTTATCGCGATTACATTGGCTCAACCGATGGAACAAGTTATGGCTTTGCAAAAGATTTTCGTTTACCGATGAGTTCGTTTTTTACCTCGCGCACAAAAATTAAAAATCTTTTAATAACTGGTCAGGATTTAAATTTACACGGTGTGTTGGGTGTTACTATAAGCGCGGTGGCTACTTGCAGCGAGATTTTTGGGCATCCTTATTTAATTAATAAGATTAAAGAGGCTTCGTAGGAATTTGTTCGAAAAAGGATTTGAAAGAATTTTTTTAATTGATTTTATGCCGTCATCAGAAAAACAATCCATATTAAAATTACAGCAAGCACTTACTGTATTCGGTAATGATTCAACTGTAATAAAAAAAAAATTACTGAACGAATGCTCCAAAATAAAACTAGAATCTAAAAAACTAATCGACCACTATCACAACTGTTTATTATTTATTTTGGGATATAGTGAAAATGAAGAATTGTTTTTGCTCGCCCAAAAAGAAATGTTGCGGTTAGCAGAATCTGTAAAAAATCTTTCTCCCAATAAAAAAGAATCGCTTTACCGAAGCGGAATTGCATTTACAGAAACGCAGGGCGCTTACAGTTTTACCTTGATAAAATGGTTATTGAAAGAATATCCGAATCAAATTTCGCTTCATTCGTTTGATGAAGATGGCGTTCATCCTAAAGAAATTTTTAAAAATGTTTTATCGGAAATGGAATTTGAATTGGCATCCGATGAAAAATTAAATTCTATTAAATGGTTAGAGAAAGCTTGCGGCTCCAATAAAAAAATCGATTTATTAAAATGGCTCATTCATCATTTCGAAGAATTAAAAGCATCCGATTTAATAAAAGACTCTTTATTTGAATCGCTCAAATTATTTATCAATATAATTCCGGAGCAAAAAGGCTCGCGAGGTTTCACTCGCGATGACGAGCAAGCTTCGTCATTCTCAAAAAGCTTCGGAAATATTTCCTTACATAAAAATTTTTATCACACCAACGGATTATTAAAAAAGTTTGATGAACTGGAATTAATTCACAAAAAATTACAGCCGCCAAAAAAACTGTCGGACGCCGAAAAGAAAAAAATAATTGATGTTTCAAGAGTTTCATTGTGTTTATTAAATCGCGAAACTGATCCGATAACATATTGTAACGAAGAAGGAATTTTATTTTATGAATTAGAAAATGGTTTGTCAATTGCTTTGTTCAGCATGCTACCGGAACGAAGATTACCAATGGAATCTTACATCGGGTTCATGATGTTTAAAAATGGTTACCCCATGTCGTACGGCGGCGCCTGGGTTTTTGGAAAACGTTCGCTCATTGGAATAAATATTTTTGAAGCCTTTCGCGGGGGCGAGTCTGCTTTTGTATTTGCCCAATTATTGCGAACCTATAAACAATGTTGTGGCGCCGATTATTTTGAAGTAGAGCCGTATCAATTCGGAAAAGGAAATCCGGAAGGAATAAAGTCAGGCGCATTTTGGTTTTATTACCGTTTTGGTTTCAGGCCAATTAATAAAACATTAAACGAACTCGCGCAAATAGAATCCGATAAAATTAAAAATAATAAAACGTATCGGAGTTCTTCTGAAACATTAAAAAAATTCACTCAATCCAATTTAGCAGTGAATTTCGAGAACACTGAAACGCCAATTAACCCTACTGAAATAAGTAAATTCATAAGTAATAAAATTGCCAAGTTATTTAAGGGCGACCGAATAGCCGCCGAAAAATTTTGTCTGAAAAAAATAAGAACCGAATTAAAGCACGAAGTTTATAAAGCGGGAAAGGAAAATACTTCGACGGGCTCAGTAACCGGAATAAATAAATTAAGTTTCTTCGTTGGACTTTGTCTCGATTTAGAAAATTGTAGTCCGTCAGAAAAAAGTAAGGTAGAAGAGTGGATATTAGAAAAAGGAAAATCAGAATTTAAATACATTGAACTCACGAGTAGAGTCAATTTTAAGAAGATATTGAATAAGGAAGTTTATAGTCGATAGTTTATAGTCAATGGTTTATAGTGCTGTGAGTGCTATTGACTATAAACCATAAACTATCAACTTTTTTTATTAATTATCCAAACCCCCAAAATAATAATCCCCATCGAACAAATTTGCAGTAACGAAATCTGCTCCCCGTCTAACAGTCCCCAGCCAATGGCAACTATTGGAATTAAATACGTACAGCTCGATGCAAAAACGGTTCCGGCTTGTTTTATAAGCGAATTAAAAATAATTACCGCCAGCGCTGTTCCGGCAATAGCCAAAATACAAATGTATCCAAAAGATGAAAATCCTTGCGGCGAATTCATCAAATGATTTTGAAAATCGGTATTGGCAAATAAATAAATTATTGCAATGGGACCAATAAACGCAAAAGCCCCCACCGCCGCCGTAAAAGAATTTATTTCGTGTAAATATTTTCTGATTCCGTTAACACTTAATGCATAAGAAAAAGTGGCCCCAACAACCAATAAACTGTAAAGTATATTTTTTGTTTGCTCATTGCTGTCGCCGAATCCCAATAAAAAAACGGCGCCAATTAATCCCACAGCAACACCAATCAATTGAAATTTCTGAATTTTTGTTTTAAAAAGCAACGCGCCCAATAAAACAGTGAACAAGGGCGTTAAGGCATTTAGCATTCCGGTTAAACTGCTGCTTATTTGTGTTTCGGCTTTGGTAAATAAAAAGGCGGGAATAAAATTTCCGCAAACGCCCATTAATAGAAGTCCTTTCCAATTTTTTTGCCATTGAATTTTACCAAACTGTTTTATTAAAAAGGGCGATAAAAAAATAAACGCCACTGCAATTCGTAAGGCGGCCACCTCATCGCTGCTAAAAGCTTTCATGCCTTCTTTCATTAAAATAAATGAGCTTCCCCATACAATAGAAAGTGCAATTAAAATTATCCACGAAAGTGAAGTTGGTTTCATACGGCACAAAAGTAATTTTAATTTGGATTGTTAACGGAAAAATAATTTTTATCTTTGCCGTCAACAAACAAATAAACAAAAATGAAAATTGCAGTCGTTGGTGCCACGGGCATGGTAGGCACAGTCATGTTAAAAGTATTGGCGGAAAGAAATTTTCCGGTTACAGAATTAATTCCGGTGGCTTCCGAAAAATCGGTTGGTAAAGAAATTGATTTTAAGGGTAAGAAATACAAAGTTCATTCAATGACCGACGCTATTGCAAAAAAACCGCAGATTGCTTTATTTTCGGCCGGCGGAAATACTTCATTAGAGTGGGCGCCAAAATTTGCCGAAGCCGGAATTACAGTAATAGATAATTCTTCGGCCTGGCGAATGGATATTAGCAAACCGTTAGTAGTTCCCGAAATTAACGCGCACATTCTTACCGCAAAAGATAAAATTATTGCCAACCCCAATTGTTCAACCATTCAAATGGTGGTGGTGTTAAATCCGCTTCACAAAAAATATAAAATTAAACGCGTGGTGGTTTCAACTTACCAGTCGGTTACCGGAAGCGGCGTGAAAGCAATTACGCAATTAAATAATGAGCGGGGAGGAATCATTGGAGAAATGGCCTACAAATATCCCATCGATTTAAATGTGATTCCGCAAATTGATGTTTTTGTTGACAACGGTTACACCAAAGAAGAAATGAAAATGGTGAACGAAACAAAAAAAATTATGGGCGACGATAACATTCGCGTTACCGCTACCACAGTGCGCATACCCGTAATGGGCGGACACAGCGAAAGCGTGAACATTGAATTTGAAAAAGAATTTGAAATAAAAGATGTGTTTGACTTAATGAAAAAAACGGATGGAATAATTTTGCAGGATGATGTTACAAATCAAATTTATCCAATGCCAATGAATGCGTATGATAAGGATGAAGTTTTTGTGGGGAGAATTCGCCGCGACGAATCACAGCCAAAAACCATTAATATGTGGATAGTGGCCGATAACCTGCGCAAAGGCGCCGCAACAAACGCTGTGCAGATTGCGGAGTATTTGAATATGAAAAAACTGGTTTAGAAAATAATTTATTGAAAAAATTCTTTTTGAAAATAAATAGCCCCGTCCTTATAGGGCGGGGATTAAATGAAACTTATAAAACGGGCTTTAGCTCAAAAACGATTTCTTTTTTTCGAAATTTTGTAGTTTATTACATTGTAACGTCTTCTGATTAGAAAAAAAATTTGTTATATGGATTTACAATTAAGAAAAATAGCTTTTATACAAGAGTTTTTGCTGGTAAATAACGAAAAGGTAATCGGCCGCCTAGAAAAATTACTTTCTTCGGAAAAGAAAAAGTTGTATAAAAAAGATTTGAGTCCTTATACCATTGAAGAACTTGAAAAAATGATTTCCCGCAGCGAACAAGACCTGAAAAGTAAAAAATATAAATCTTCTTCTCTTTTAAAACCTGAAGTGAGTTCATGGACTTAGAAATTGTTTGGCTTGAAAAAACCAAAGTTTAACAAATGAAAAATAAATTGACTCAAATCTTTTGAATTTGATTTTTAACTTATAACTTTAAACCATGTCAGTAACCCGCCCCTTTAATTTTAAAAAGTGGATCGATGAAAATCGCGATTTGCTAAAACCCCCTGTAAACAACAAAGTAGTTTATAAGGATACCGAATTTATAGTAATGGTTGTAGGCGGACCAAACTCCCGCAAAGATTATCACTTTAACGAGAGTGAAGAATTTTTTTATCAGCTCGAAGGCGATGTTACAGTTCAAATTCAGGAAAACGGAAAAGCAGTTGATGTACCAATTAAAGAAGGCGATATTTTTTTATTGCCGCCAAGAGTGCCGCATAATCCTAAACGCCCCATTAACACAATTGGTTTAGTGATGGAGCGCCGTCGCCGAGAAGGTGAGAAAGATGGATTGATGTGGTTTTGCGAAAAATGTAATACAAAATTGTATGAAGAATATTTTACGTTAACGGATATTGCCACACAGTTTCAAACTATATTTTCAAAATTTTATAATTCGGATCATTTAAGAATTTGTAAAAATTGCGGGCATATCATGGAACCGCCTAAGGTTATCGCCTGAGAATTAACCCTATTTCGTTGTTTAAAAGTTCCTTTTAATAGATGCCGATTGGTAAAACGCCCTTATTCTTTCGTGAACTCTGCAAAAGAATGATTGAACGCTAAAGACTTATCATTGTTGTTTAATTACTTTAGTTTATTCAAATAATAAATAAGATGAAAAAACACATTTCCCTAAAGTCAGTTTTCCTTTTTGCTGCATTGTTATGTTCGCAAGTAAATTTCGCACAAAAGCAAGCCCCCTTTTTTGACAGAGAAAAAGAGAAAGCAGAAGCCATTAAAAAAGGCATGAATTACGATGATATCGACGGCTACCTTTTCGCACTGGAAAGAGAATTTTTTGATAAACAAAATTATAAACCCATAGATGCGAACGATCCTTACGGTCTGTATACACAGGCAAAAGGCGGAACGCAGGGTACAATGGGGGCAGGCTGCGTTAACGCGAGTTTCGATCTTACTAATTTCACTAACTGGACAGGCAGTTCAGGCAATTCAAATACCTGCGGACCTGCAGGTGCGCAAAGTCCCAATTATACTATTGTCAATCCTACCATTGTAAGTC
>JAHEYG010000028.1 GCA_023251725.1 Sphingobacteriaceae bacterium
TAACTGATAACTCGGCCGCAAATCTTAGTTTGTTCGATGATAAAGGGAAGGTCATAAAACAAATTGTAAATAACGAACAATTGCCGTCGGGGAAACATTTAATAGAAATTGAAACGCAAACTTTAAAACCCGGAATTTATTGGTGCAAATTACGAACTGCTAATTATACTGAGAGTAAGAAACTAGTTGTAGAATGAAATAATTTCATTTAAAAATAATATTTGGTTATTTACAAATAAAAACTATCTTTACAACCAATCTATAAACCGTTATAAATATATAAAATAAACATTATGGCAACATTTAGAAATGAAAAGTGGAAAGAATTTAAACCGGGTAAGCATTTAAAATTCAGATACGCTATTTCAAACTACGGGCGTTTAAAAAGCTTCGTAAATAAAATAAGCGAAGGCACAAATCTAAAAGGCAGTTCGCTAGAAGGTTATAAAATGCTACGTCATAAAGTTTTTAAGAAAAATAAGGTAGTAAACAAACATGTTTTCCTTCACAAAGTTGTTGCCACAAAATTTATTCCAAACCGTTCGGCAAATAAAACTTTCGTAATACATTTAGATTATAACAATGAAAATAACAGAGTTAACAATTTACAGTGGGCAACTTATGAAGAAATGATTGAACATCGCAAGCACAGCCCGAGAGTAATATTGGCTAATAAAAAATTAGCAAAGTTTAATCGTGAGCGCGACGGACACAAACTAAGTGCCACTGACGTAAAACAAATTAAAAGAAAAATAAAAAGTCCGAATCGAAAAATAAGCCTAAAGAAAATTGCAAAAGAATTTAAAATAAGCGAAATGCAATTGTACAGAATTAAATCGGGCGAAAACTGGGGGCATGTTAAAATCTAGAGCCACTAACCTGCCTGCCGTCGCGCAAGCTAATGCAACGGCAGGCAGGTTAAACGAATGCACACTAATCTGTGTTTGTTATTTGCGCGTTTAGATTAGTGAAAATTAGTGTAATCCGTGGCTAGTAGTCTACATTACCGTAATCTAATTTTATTCTTCGTATCCACATTAACAAACGTGTAACCGCAATAAAAAACGGAACGTACATTAACGATTGAGGCAAATCAAAGTGTTCTAAAATAATTTTTGCTTTGCGTTTTAAGCGTTCCGAAATTAAATACATCGCGGGCACTAAAATTAATGTTATCACCGTTGCAAATCCTAAACCAAAAATCATGGTCCAGCTTAATGGTCCCCAGAACACAACACTATCGCCGCCAAAATAAATATGCGGGTTAAATTCGCTCAGTAATTTTTCGAAATCAATATTTAATCCCACCGCTAAAGGAATCAATCCTAAAATTGCAGCGATGGCAGTAAGTAATACAGGTGTCATCCGCGTTCTCCCCGCTTCAATAGTTGCGTCCCACAAACTCATGCCGCGTTTGTGACGGAGTTCTTCTGCAAATTCAATTAATAAAATTCCGTTACGCACTACAATTCCCGCCAATGCAACAATTCCAATTCCCGTCATTACAATACTCATGTGCATTTTAAAAATTGCTGTTCCTAATAACACACCAATTACGCTCAATAAAATTTCCGATAAAATAATTACCGGTTTACCAATTGAATTAAATTGTAAAACCAAAATTAATAAAATCATCAAAATAGAAGTTAATAAGGCGCGCCCTAAAAATGCTCCGGTTTCGGCTTGTTCTTCCTGTTGTCCCGTAAATTTTACTTCTACACTTTCATCAGCTTTAAATCCGGCAGCTACTTTCTGAACATCGGCAACTACATTATTGGCATTAAATCCTTCCATTACATCCGACGATAAAGTAATTACGCGTTTATTTTGTTTGCGTTTTATTCCGCCATAAGTATTTTCGTAACGTATATCGCAAAACGCCGCTAAGGGAACACTGCGTAGTTGTCCGCCCATATTCATATCACGAAAAGTTATTTTTAAATTTTTTATTGTTTCAACATTGGTTCGCTGATCGTATTTAAAACGCAATTGAATTGGATATTCATCTTTATCATCA
Organism: Sphingobacteriaceae bacterium; assembly: GCA_023251725.1. Taxonomy (GTDB): domain Bacteria; phylum Bacteroidota; class Bacteroidia; order B-17B0; family Aurantibacillaceae; genus JAHEYG01. Next base: position 2,018 of record JAHEYG010000028.1, read on the forward strand.
CGGAATTTACTCGGGTTATCAATTCCAAAAACAGCTTTACGAATTTCCATGGCGGCTTGTGCACTCGAAATTCCTTCGCGGTTAGCGCGCTCGCGATTAACATCAAAAACAATTTCGGGTTTGGTATCCACAAAATCTGTTTTTAATTCAACAACTCCGGGCACATTTGCCTCTACCAAAAAGCGTTTCAATACTTTTGCATTGCGAACAATGTCGTCAAATTTATCGCCGCGTATTTCAATATTAATTGCTTTACCAACGGGCGGACCGGCCTGTTCTTTATTTGCATTAATATCAGCTCCGGGAATATTCCATTTCATGCTTTGTAATATTTTCAAATATTTCATGGTGCTTTCGCCATTTCGAGCAGCGAACTCAACAAAGTTCACCGAAATTTTTCCGCGATTCTGATAAGAATTTTGATCTTCGTCTTGCGGATCGGTAACACCAATTGTAACGTTGGTAATGATGGAAGAAACAATTGGATTATCTTTTCCAATTACATCGTTTACTTTTTGCTCAACAATTTTCATGACGCCATTTGTTTTTGCGGGATCGGCGCCTTCAGCTAATTTAACGTAAACAAAAATATTATTGGGATCGCCTTGTGGGAAAAATTCTACCGGCGGTTTTCTTATTGCCATTAAAACAATTGAAAAAATAAATAAACCTAAAGTATAAACCAGCATTGTGCGCGGACGATGAAGTGCCCAGGTTAAAAGTTTTGAATACTTATTTTGAAATGAAGGCCATGTTTTTGTTTGAAATTTTTCGATGACTTTATATAACCAAAGTCGGTGCAATAACATAAACAAGGCTAAGAAAATAATAAAATTACCGATGGCAGTATGACCTTTTAAAAAACAAAACGTTGCCACTAAACCATAAACCAATAAACGTAAACGTGCTTTGCGCGTAACTTTTCCGTACTGCGAAAATTCTTCTTCGTGCGATTTCATAAAATCAACCGCAAACACCGGATTAATTATATAAGCCACAAATAACGAGGCGAGTAATGAAATAATTAATGTGACGGGAAGAAAGAACATAAATTTTCCGATAACGCCGGTCCAAAATGCTAATGGAATAAACGGTGCAAGGGTGGTGAGCGTTCCACTTAACACAGGCGCGAAAACTTCGCCGGCAGCCATTTTAGCCGCTGTTTTTATATCGCGTTTTCCGTTTCCGAATAAGCGATGGGTGTTTTCAATAACAACAATGGCATCGTCAACAACAATACCGAGTGCTAATAAAAATGCGAACAGTACAATCATGTTCATAGTAAAACCAATACCGGGCATAAAAATAAATGCGATGAACATTGATAAAGGAACAGACATGGCAACAAACAGTGCATTGTTTACACCCATGAAAAACATTAAAATAATTGTTACCAGAATAAATCCGATAATGATGGTGTTGATTAAATCATGCAGAGTTAATTTTGTTTTATCACTTTGATCGGCTGTTAGTTTGATATCGATGTTGCTTGGGAATGACGTTTTCTTTAATTCTTCAATTGTTGTTTTTATTTTATCAGAAGCCGCAATTAAATTTTCGCCCGCGCGTTTTATTATGTGAAGTGTAATTACATTTTTTCCGCCTAAGCGTGCAAAACTTTCTTCTTCCTTTACGGTATCAACCACCTGCGCAAAGTTTTTTAAATACAAACGCGCACCACTTTGAGAATTAATTACTAAATTTTTTATTTCATCGATGGTTTTAAATTCATTCTTTACACTGATGGTGCGTTTCACTTCATCCATTGGTAAAGTTCCTGCACTGATAGTAATGTTTTCAGAACCAATTGCTCGCTCCAAATCGCCCATGCTTAATTGCGTGGCCTGCATGGCGTACATATCTAAATTAATTTGAATTTCGCGCTCGGGTGCACCCACCATTTTTACTTCGGTAATTTCTTTCAAACCTTCAATGGCTTCTTTTAAATCATCGGCATACTCTTTTAATTTTACCAAATCAATATCACCTGCAATATTGATAAACATAATTGGCAATTCAGAAAAAGCTAATTCTTTAATAAATGGTTGCCGACTTAAACCCACAGGCAAATCAGAACGCGATTCATCTACCTTATCTTTTACTAATTGTCGGGCACGGTCAATATTTACATCGGTATTAAATTCAACCGTAATAACCGAAACATCCTGCATCGAATTACTCGTTAATTTTTTTACACCGGCAATTGATTTTAATTTTTTTTCTAAGGGTTTGGTAATTGTATTTTCGATATTGCTTGGTGAGTTACCCGCATACACGGTAGAAATAAAAAATTTCGGAACAATAATATCCGGAAAACTTTCTTTAGGAAGATTAATGTAGGAAGAAATTCCCCAAAGAGTGATGATAATTGTAGCAATGTAAATTGCCGTTTTATTATTTATTGCCCAACTGCTGGGTTTAAATTCTTTGAAATCCATATCTTTTCAGTATTGAGTCTGCAGTTGGCAGTTGGCGGTTTTGACTGCCCACTGCTACTGCTTACTGTTAAACTATTTTTTGTAATTAATCAAATCACCTTCGTTTAATCCATCGTATCCTGCGGTTATTAAAACATCATTCGCAACCAGTCCGGTTAAAACCTCAACAGAGCCTTTGTATTCTCTACCTGTTACAATATTTTTCTTAGTGGCTTTACTCCCATCGGCTACCAGAACAAATTTTTGTCCCGTTAAATCTTTCTGAATATATTTTATTAAAACACTAACAACGGGTTGTGCCGATTTATAATCGTTAATGGCTAAGTTGGCAATTTGGTTGGGATGATATTCTTTTTTGTTATCCAAAATAACTTCTACACCAAATGTTCTGTTCAATGCGCTGATAACCCTGGCTGCGTAAGAAATTTTTGCGGAAACGCTGTCGTTCATATCCGTAAAATAAATATTTACATCGTCACCTTTATGTACAAGCGAAGCATAACTTTCGGCCAAATCGGCTTTTACTTTTAAGTTATTGAAATTTATTACGCGGATAGAAGGCATGCCGGGAGCGGTTAATTGTCCGAGTTTAATATCAACCGCATCAATAGTTCCATTAATGGGAGAAATAATTTTTGTCATTCGCAATTGTTCCTGCAATGTTCCCATTTTTTTTTCCATGCTTTCCTTTTGTGTTTTCATTTGCAAAAACTGCACTTCAGTTCCTATTTTCTGATCCCATAACGATTTTTGTTTTTCGTACATCTGATTTACTAAATCAGAATTTGTTTGTAAATCGGAAATGGCTTGTTGAATCGCACGCGCATCTGTTTCGGCTAACACCTGTCCCTGACTTACTTCATCGCCGGTTTTTACATTTATTTTTGTAATGGTACCGGGCATTTCGCTCGACAAAGAAACATTTTCATCAGCATCCACTTTCCCAACAACATTAATGTAGCTTTTAAAAATTTGAGGAACTATGTTGGCGACTTCCACTAATTTTCCGAATTCTTTTTTGCTGGTATCTAATTTAGAAATCTGACTTTGCACATCAGCTAATTGGGTTTTTAATTCCGTTTCTTTTTTCATTAATTCATCTAAACCCGAATCGTTGCTCTTTTGAGAACAGGATACGATTATAAAAATTAGTGCGCCGTAAATAATTGTATTCTTCATTTTTTTACTTTTTAATTTTATTTAATATTTCCTAAGGCTTTGTCTAAATCTGTTTTTGCAATAATTAAATCGTAAATGGCCGTTAAGTAATTTGTTTCCGCTTCTTTAAGTGCGCTCTCAGAAATTATTAATTCTAAATTAGATCCTACTCCGGCAGCATATTTTTTGGCAGCCGTTTCTGAAATGCTTTGTGCCAATTCTTTATTTTTTTTCTGAGTCATCATCGAAGCGTAAGCATTTTTATAATTAATAGAATTAGAAGTGGTTTCAAATTCGATATATTGTTTAACGTTGTTAATAGAGTTATTTGTTTTTTGTAAACCTATTTTAGCCTGTTGTATTTTAAAATATTTTAATCCGCCATTAAAAATGGGTACGTTAAGTGTAACGCCAAACAAACCAATAGGAAACCATTTCTGAGAAAAATCGAAAATATCAAAGGTAGTTCGTTGTGCCTGTTGATTGTAAGAAGCATAAGCCGCTAAGGTTGGAAGGTATTGCAATTTGTATCTTTTAATTTCTAAATTATTTAATTTTTGTTGTGTTTGTAAAAGTGAATATTCGGGACGCGCATCATAATTAATTTTTGTATCCGTTAAAAGATCAATATCCTGTAACTGCTCGGCTTTTATTTCGTCGGTTAATTTAATTGGAAGTTTAAGGTCGTAACCCATTTGAAATTTTAGAAAAGTTTCACTTAAGCCTATCAATCGCTGTACTTTTTCTTTTTCGGTTAGCAAATTGTTATACATTAATTCTAAACGATCCACATCAATTTTTTCGGTAAATCCGCTGATGTTTAAAGCTTTTGTATCGTCGTATAATTTTTTTAAGCGAATAATGTTGGCTTCGAGTGTTTTAATACGTTCGCGATTAATGAGTGCCGAATAATAGGCTTTTGTAATGGTAACAATGGTTTCGATTTTTGTGCGGTTAAGATTTTTTTCGGATAATGTTTTAAATTCTTTCGATGCTTTTAATCCAATTATATAATCGCTGCTAAAAATAAGTTGCGACACCGAACCGCCGGCTAAAGCCTGAAACTGCGTTCCGAATTTTACGGGAATAAAAGTTCCGGCAGGTGCGCCAAAAAATTGTCCTGGTAACAAGGACGTAGGAATCTCAAAATAATCTTTTACATCGGCGCTGGCATTAATTTGCGGTAAACCCGCCGAAAGCACTTCCCTATTTTTGTAAACGGCCATTTTAATGTCTAAATCGGCATTTAAATACGTAGCATTATGCTTTAAAGCGAAATCGATGGCACTTTGCAACGAAAAATCGGTGCTTTGCTGTGCTTGTTGCGACACCGTTATAAATGGAATTATCATCCACGTAAGTGAAATCATAATTTTTATTTTATTGAAATATTTTTTACGCATACTATTCTTCTTCCTGAATTTGTTTGTATTTATTAATGAGTTTATGTCCTTTTAAAGTGCAAATACCATATAAAAAATGTTCGGTCATGGCTAACTGCACATCAATAATGGTAAACTTATCGGTGGGAAATACATGCGAATTAAAACCCAATTCAATTTCCTCCATTCTTAAGCGCGATAATATTGGTGTGCTGATTTCTTTTCTTACATAACCTTGTTCTTGTCCGCGTTTCATGCAATCCTCCACCATTTTACGCACAAAATTTTCTTTGAACAAAAGAAATTTTTTCCACACTTCCGGATAAAATTTTTGCAACTCATAAAAAAGAACCGGATTAATTTTTCCGATTCTATCGGCCATACATTTCATCACCGCAAAAAATTCTTCAATAACGTTGGCAGAATTAATATGAACCTCAGAAAACTGAATCTCATCTTCTTTTATTTTTTCGGTCATTAAAGTGTTAATGATTTCGTCTTTTTCCTTAAAATACTGGTAAATGGTTTTTTTGCTCATCGATAAATTTTTGGCAATATCATCCATGGTAATGGATTTGATGCCATATTTAAAAAACAAGTCTTGCGCCCCTAACAATATTTTTTCTGAAACTTCCATTTTAAAACGCGACAAAACTAAGGAAACTATTTTTGTCTTGCAAGTTTCTTTGCAAAATTATTTTTTCGGATATTAGCGGTCTGTAAATGTCTGAATCTAAGAATAGCCGCTGGAAAAATTTTACCGATCAGTTAAAAGACCGGTACCGTTTGGTAATACTTAACGATACCACTTTTGGCGAAAAATTCTCATTCCGTTTATCGGCTTTGGGTGTAATTATTGCCATTGGTGTAGTGACTATAATTATGACCACTTTGGTAATAAGTATGGTTGCGTTTACATCTTTGCGCGAATACATACCCGGTTACGGAAATATTTCGGAACGACGGCAATTATTGGAATTGGGAATAAAAGCCGACTCGCTTGAACAAACTTTATCGTCGCGCGACTGGTACATGAATAATTTAGTAAATGTTTTTAAGGATAGTGTAGAAGGAAAAACTGCTAGGCCAATAAAAGATACCAGCGGAAAATACCAGAAAGCAGATATTAAACCCAGCGAAACCGATTTACAATTCAGAAAAGAAGTGGAGAATGAACCTGCCGATATAAAATTTGCCGGAGACGGTGCCAAAAAAAATCCGCTTGCTAATTATTTATTTTTTAGTCCCGTTAAAGGTATTGTTACGAGCTCGTTTAATTCCGGTGAAGAGCATTATGGTGTAGATATAGTAGCTAAAAAAGATGCTTTCATAAAATGTACTCTCGACGGAACCGTTATATATTCGGGATTCACTTCCGGTGATGGTTATATTATGCAAGTGCAGCACGATAATAATTTAATGAGTATTTATAAGCATAACTCGAGTCTCCTTAAAAAAACAGGCGATAAAGTAAAATCGGGCGAACCCATTTCTATTATAGGAAATACAGGTGAAACCAGTACAGGTCCGCATTTGCACTTTGAATTATGGCATAACGGTTTGCCTATTAATCCTGAAGAATTTATTTCGTTTTAATTGGAGAAATGGTTATTCGTTATTTGGTTATACGGTTATGAGGTTATGAGGTTATAAGGTTATAAAATAACGGATTATAAATAACAGATAACCGATAACCGATAACGTTATAACGGATAACCTTTAACTAAGGCAGGTCATGTCTCTTCTTCCACTCCTCGAAATACGGCGGAACAGTTATGTACAAATCCATATTTTTTGGATTCATAAAAACCTGAATGGTTTGTCCTGAACACGAAAGGCTTTTATCTTTCCCACTAAAAATTTTATATTCGAAAATAATTTTTGCAGCGGGCGAATTAATAAAATTGGTTTCAATAATGGCTGTATCTCCGTAAAGAAGTGGTTTTTTATATTGCAACTGGATATCCACAATGGGCACCGCCAAATTATCCGCTTCAAAAATATCTAAATATCCTAAACCGTATTGTTTGCCGAAGGCTTCTCTCCCATCTTCAAAAAATTTTACATAATGTCCGTGCCAAACAACCCGAAGCGAATCAATTTCACTAAAACGGATTGGAATTTCAATAGTGTTTTTTAGCATAGCGAAATAAAATTAATGCTGCTCAATTACTTTTGGCACCTTAAAATAATCAGAATCTTTTTTCGGAGCATTTTTTAAAGCTTCGGCCTGCGTTAATGTAACTTTAACTTCATCTTCCCGCATTACATTGATGTCATTATTCATATAAATTAAAGGATCAACTTTATTGGTATCTAACTCATTTAATTTATCTACCCAGGCAAGCATTCGATTCATATCGTTTGCAATTTCGTTTTTTGCCTCAGCATTAAACTCTAATCGCGCCAAGTGCGCAATTTCATCTACGGTTTTTAAATCAATTTTTTGTGCCATTATATTTTATCAAAGCTTCATTAATTAATGAATGCGTTTTATCACGTAAAGCTACTAAATTTTCTTCGGTTAAACCTTTGGTGGGAATAGGATCAAAAACAATTATTCGGGCAATTCCCGGCCTGCCAAAACTTTTAAAAAACCCGCCATTCTGCAATAATTTCCAGTTATTTAAATTTACTACCGGAATTATCGGAACTTGTTTTTCGATGGCTAATTTAAAAGCACCATTCTTAAAAGGGCGCAATTCACCTTCGTTCGAAATGGTTCCTTCAGGATAAATAATCAAACCAAAACCTTCATCCAGTTTTTCTCCTGCTTTAATAAATGCTTTGTGCGAATCGCCTCTGCTCTTCCGGTTTACAGGAATATCCATGTACTTAAAAAAGTTTCTAAATAAAGGTGCCTTCAATAATTCGGCCTTTGCCATAAATAAAGAAACATGTTTAATGTAAAAAACGCTTAAACAAATATCCAAATACGACGAATGATTAGGTGTAATAACGCAGTTTGAAGGCAAAGTATATTTTTTAGTTTGGTATTTTATTATCGGAAAAATCCCGGAAGGATAACAAATACACGACGCCCATACTTTCTTGAGAAAAAAAGCAAATTTTAAATTGCCCGTTATAAATCCTAAATAAAAAAATGGGTACAATATTAAAAATGGAAAAGTGAACCAGATTAAAAACCAGACTTTCCAAACAGGACTAAATATTAAACGAATTATTTCTTTCAAATGCTTTAAAATGTAAATAGTAAAACTACTAAATTAAAAGGAATGACGCTTTTAAACAATAAACGCATTAATTCGGTGTAAAATTGTATTTTTATACCCTTTAAACTATGTCACGAATTTTAACCGGTATACAAAGCACCAACGTTCCGCACTTAGGCAATATCCTTGGTGCCATTTTGCCGGCCATCGAATTAAGTAAAAAACCAAACAACGAATCGCTTTTTTTTATTGCCGATTTGCATTCGCTTACAGCTATAAAGGACGCCAATTTTATTATTGAAAGTACCAGAGCAGTTGCTGCCACCTGGTTAGCTTTTGGATTTGATACACAAAAAAATATTTTTTACCGTCAGAGTCGCGTTACAGAAGTTTGTGAACTTACCTGGTATTTAAATTGTTTTACACCATTTCCGATGTTGGCGAATGCACATTCTTTTAAAGATAAATTAGATCGGTTAAATGAAGTTAATGCAGGCGTGTTTATTTATCCGGTTTTAATGGCTGCTGATATTTTATTGTATGATGCCAATTTTGTTCCTGTAGGGAAAGATCAGATGCAACATTTAGAAATTGCCCGCGATATTGCGTCGTCTTTCAATCATAAACTAAATAAAGAAATTTTTGTGCTGCCCGAGGGTCTTACCGATGAACGCGTAATGATAGTACCGGGTACCGACGGACAAAAAATGAGTAAATCGTATAATAATTTTATTAATATTTTTCTTCCCGAAAAAGATTTAAAAAAAGTGGTGTTGGGAATTATTACCGACAGCACACCAATGGAAGCGCCAAAAAATCCGGATACCTGCAATGTTTTTCAGCTGTATAAATTATTAGCAAGTGCCGAACAAACATTAGCCCTACGCGAAAATTATTTAAAAGGTAATTTCGGTTACGGGCACGCAAAAACTGCATTGTTCGAATTGATTCTGGATAAATATTCGGCCGAACGAAAAACATTTAATGAGTTAATGAATAATCCCGCTCAACTCGAAAGCGAATTATGCATTGGCGAAACCAAAGCAAAAAAAATTGCGCAGCAAAAAATTAAACAAGTACGCGAAGCCTTAGGCTTTTAAGCCCTTTCTGCATCTTCACCAGAAATAAAGGAACTAAATTACCGCCTGACATTTATTTAACTACACAATTTTGCAATTGATGCTTACAATTTTTTAGGTATATTTGTTATAAGCATTAATAATGTCGAAGCCATTTGTATCTATAATATTACCCTGTTATAAAGAAGAGCGCCATTTACTGGAAAGCATTCACGAACTTTCTAAAGTAGCAAAGGGCTTCGATTTTACTTACGAATTTATTTTTGTGGAAGATTTTAGTCCCGATAAAACTGCCATTCAGTTAAAAAGACTCGAATCTACTTTACAACACTCTAAATTTATTTATCATTCGCATAATAAAGGGCGCGGTGCCTCTATTAAATCGGGTTTTAATAAAGCAGAAGGAGATATTATTGGTTATATTGACGTGGATTTAGAAGTGAGTCCGCTTTACATTAGCGACATGGTGGAAGCTTTGCAAACTCACGATGTTGCTGTTGGAAAAAGAAATTATTTTTATCAGTTAACTTTTAAATCAATTTTCAGAAATTTTTTGAGCAAAGGTTATCACGTTTTAAGTAAGCGTTTATTAAAGTATCCTTATTCCGATACAGAAGCCGGATACAAATTTTTTAAAAAAGAATCCGTTTTCCCTTTTTTTAATCAAATAGAAAATAACCATTGGTTTTGGGATACTGAATTTATGGCAAAAGTGTATATCCATAATTTAAAAGTTATTGAAATTCCGGTTGAATTTATAAGAAACGATAAAAAGCAATCCACAGTAAAGCCGATAAGAGACAGTTTTACTTATTTAAGAGAATTATTTAAAAACAAAAAACGACTCTCCAAAAAAAATCAATAAATGCGTAGTCCCATTTACTGGCATCCGTTTTTTTACCAAGCCGCCATTAAACTTACTTTCGGAAAAAGTTTTATTTCGCGCTACGAAAAATTAGCAAAACACATTCCCGAAAATTCAAATTTATTGGAGCTGTGCATGGGCGATGCCTATTTATTTTTAAATTATCTTAAGCCAAAAAATATTAATTACACTTGCGTGGATGTGAATTCAACATTTGTAAATGCTGCTAAAAAAAAAGGATTAAATGCGTTACAATTGAATATTGAAACGGATGAAATTGCTAAAGCAGATTATGTTTTGATGCAAGGAAGTTTATGTTATTTTATTCCCAACGAAAAACATATTATTCAAAAATTGCTCGATGCCTGTAATAAACAATTAATTATTTCAGAAAATATTGAGAACATCAGCAATTCTGATTCTAAATTAAAATCTTATTTGGCCGAAAAATTTTCGGATGCAGGAGTGGGACAATCAAAAATAAAATTTACAAAAGAATTTATTGAAAATACTTTTTCGGATTTTAAAAGCCAAATAAAAGTTTGGGAAGTTTCTCCTAATAACAAAGAAATTATTATCGTTTTAAGTAAGCACTGATTTTAATAAAATAATACTGCGCTAAAAAGCAAGCGCTTACCACCATAAACGGATATGCCGGCACCAAATAACGGTGTTCGCAAAATTTAAATCCAAAAGGAATTACTAATAGAGTATAAATTACCGGCAAGAAAAAAACAATTGCTTTATTTCGGTAGGGGAAAATAAAAACGCCCGTTAAACAAATCAATAAAATAATCCAATAAAGCGCTTCATAAAATAATTTAACGAGTTTAGAAAAAATATTTAGATCAGAAAACTTTTTATTAAATAAATTATAAGTGCCGCTATGAACGATAAACTTTTTAAGAATCATTAAGCGCGCCACCACATAAAACACAAAAGGTTTTTCGTGCTGCACCGAAAGTTCATATTGCTTGCACTTATTATTTATTTCGTCGTACTTATAAATAATATTTTGCGGCAAATTATATTTTTCGGGATAATCTGTTATCATTTGTTTCAACTTTAATAAAGTATCCATATTAAATGCCGAAGTAAAAATATAATCGGGCAATTGTGGCTTAAAATCGCTTTTCACAAAATCTGATTTATAATTAAACCATCTTATTTCTGCTTCCGGATTCCAGAACATGATATCGCCGCCCCAGGATTGAAGAAAGCGACCAAGGTTTTCGTAATAGTCGTTATTGGCCCGTTCGTAATAAATAGATTTACGCATGGGAATAAATTTATGATGCACCTGATAATTACGCCCCATCCACCAACCGTCAAATACTAAAAACGACGAGAAAAAAATAACCAGACTAATAAAAGCCGTCTTAAAATTAATTTGCTTTTTTCGGTAAAGAATGTAAAAATAAATAATGATGAAGAAGGCAAACATAAAACAAACCGGTCTTAAAAAAAGAAGCCAGGTAAAAAGTAAACTGCATATGAGTAAAGTTTTGTTTTGTCGGTGCAAATGAAACTGCACAATGTAATAAACAAAAAAAACGGTGAACGAAGTGCACAAACTCTCGGTTAAAAAATATACATCATAAATATTTGAATAAGTACTTATTAAAAAAATATAAAACACCGCATAAAAAAGAAAATTAGATTTAGTTAAATCAAAAACGGCTTTTGCTAAAACGTAAACCGACAAAGCGCTTAGCACCAATTGAAGTATTAAAAAAAGATTACAACTTACCACCATTGAGAAAAAAAATCGAAGCAAAATATAAATTGGTGCTAAAGCCGGCGCTCTAAAATCGGGGTCGTACGATCCGTTTTTAACGTAATTCTCGAGTGGAAATAAATAAGTTGTACTATCGCCGGATAAACTGCCCCAGAATCCGTTAATTTCCGACAATTGATGCTGAGCTAATAAAAATAAAAAAATGAATGTTTTAAAAGTCAAAGAAATAAAAATCCAAAGCCAAACTTTATCGATAGAAAAAAAAAGTTTATTTTTTATGACGTTTAGCAAATTAAAAATTTATTGGAAAATTAATTTAGTTCCATTCAAATTGCATTTTGTTTAGCTTATGATACAAACCTGTTTCGTTAGCCATTAACTGAGCATGAGTTCCGGTTTCTTTTACTTCGCCTTTTTGTAACACAATAATTTTATCGGCATTTTTTATGGTAGATAAACGATGTGCAATTACAATAGAAGTTCTTCCAACCATTAATTTATCTAAGGCTTCCTGCACTAAATGCTCGCTCTCGCTATCTAAACTGCTGGTGGCTTCGTCTAAAATTAAAATGGAAGGATCTTTTAATACCGCACGCGCGATGGCTACGCGCTGTCTTTGTCCGCCCGATAACTGAATGCCTCTATCGCCCACAATGGTTTCAAATTTATCGGGAAAACTCATAATAAAATCGTACGCATTTGCTTTTTTGGAAGCTTCCATAATTTCTTCCATGGTTGCATTTGGCTTACCGTATAAAATATTTTCTCTGATACTTCCGCCAAATAATAAAACATCTTGCGGCACAATGGCCATCTGATCGCGCAATTCGGTTAAACCATAATCGGTCGATTTTTTTCCGTCAATTAAAAATGTTCCGCTGTCGGGGTCGTAAAACCGTAAGGTTAAAGAAGCAATGGTTGATTTTCCGCTACCACTGCTTCCAACCAACGCAACGGTTTCGCCGGATTTAACTGTAAAAGAAACATCTTTGAGCACCACAAATTCGGGACGCGAAGGATAAACAAATTTAATATTTTTAAATTCGAGTTCGCCTTTAAAACGAACGGCTGCTTTTTGTGATCTTTCCTGCAAATCTATTTTTTCAATTTTTCCATCAATTAATTCGAAAATGCGTTCGGTGGCGCCCAATGCTTTTTGTATGGAAGCAATTTGATCGGGCAAACCGCCTAATGAACCCGCAACAAATAAAGAGAGCATTAAAAATTTTCCGAACTCTTCGGCTGTAATATCGCCGCTATTTTTTAGCAACAACATTTTCCATAAAATAAAAAATACAGCGCCAAAAATAAATGTAACCACAAATGCAAAAAAGGTTCCTCTAAAAATTCCAAACTTTAAACCAAAATCTCTTACCCCGTTGGTTACTTTATCGTACCTGCTAATTTCAAAATTTTCGTTAGTGAAAGATTTTACGTTGCTAATGCCGGTTAATGCTTCTCCAACTATTACATTCGTCTCTGCAATTTTATCCTGAAAAAGTTTAGAATAGTTTCTTATTTTTTTTCCAAAATAAAGTGTAACAATAATTAATGGGGGAATAATTATTAAAAATAATTTAGCCACATCCCACGAAGTGTAATACATAATAAGCACCAATCCGCCAATACCCACAATACTCTGCCGTATTAATTCGGCAATATTTATGGTGAAGGCTTCAGACACAACATTTATATCGGTGGCAATTCGGCTGCTTAATTCGGCTACCTGATTTTGAGAGAAAAATTCCATCGGCATTTGAATTAATTTGCTGAACGTATCTTTTCGTAAACCTTTTAAAATATTTTCGGTTACGTGTGCGAAAAAATAAACTCTTCCAAACGAAAAAAATCCTTGCACCACTAAAATAATAAGTAAGATTTTTCCGATGTAATACAATTCGGTTTGCATTTGTTCAGCACTTTTTCCGGTATCACCAAAATACCCAAACATTTTACCCGAAATGAGCGGAAAAAATAATCCCACAATAGCGGTTCCAAATAAAAAAAACATGCCAAATATAAAACGCCATTTATTTCGACCTAAATAACCAAATAAACGAAGCGATTTTTTGAGATTTTGAGCACTTAATTTAGCTTTGGGAATATCTATATTTTTAGTTCGTGAAGGACCGCCGGCCATGTTTTAAAAATTTATCCTACAAAGGTATCTGATTTTAGGAGGTAAATGGGCTAAAAACATCATTTTTTACCTGTTTTTTCCTCTAAAAATTTGCTGTCTATTAAAAACTCTTTATATTTGCCCTCCGTTAAAACGGGATATTAAAAAATAAAGAAATGAAAAGGACCTTTCAACCATCGCAGCGCAAAAGAAGAAACAAACATGGTTTCCGTGAGCGCATGTCATCACCCAACGGACGCCGTGTTATAGCATCGCGTCGTAAGAGAGGCCGTAAAAAATTAACGGTTTCAAGTGATAAACTGCATAAACGTCAATAAGATTTTATTATATAGTTTCCAAAGAGCCTTGTAAAATGATTGCGAGGCTTTTTTATGTGTATATAAATTATTTTTTAAAGTCCTTAAAACATTAACTTTGGTGCTCTTATGACCAGAGAAGAGGCAAAAGCAGTAGTAGAAAAATTGGTAAACCGTTTTGCGGAGCAACGCAATGGATACCACGCCGCCGATTATAACGAAACCAAAACACGCCGCGATTTTATTGACCCTCTTTTTACTGCTTTTGGCTGGGACATGGATAATAAAGATGATGTTGCCGAGCCTTACCGAGAAGTAATTCACGAAGACAAAGTAAAAATTCAAGGCAAAACAAAAGCGCCCGATTATGGCTTCCGTCTTTCAGGTTCAAAAGACCGCTTGTTTTATGTTGAAGCAAAAAAACCGTCCGTTGCATTAAAAACAAATAAAGAAAGTTCTTTTCAAGTTCGTCGCTATGGATGGAACTCCGGCGCATCGGTTTCTATTCTTACAAATTTTGAGGAATTTAGTATTTATGATTGCTCAAAAAAACCAAGCTCAACCGAAAGTTCAACCGTTGCGCGTTTAAAATATTTCACCTACGACCAACTTTTAAAAGAGTTCGATTTTTTTTATGACATTTTTAGCCGCGAGGCAGTTGTAAAAGGGCGTTTCGACAATTATATAAAGAGCGATACAGCTAAAAAAGGAACTCAAACTCCCGACAAAGAATTTGTTGTTAGCCTCGATAAATGGCGCAAATTCATTGCCATTGATATTGCAAAAAGTAATCTCAAACTAAATGAAGACGAATTAAACTTTGCGGTTCAATTAATTATCGATCGCTTAATTTTTCTTCGCTTTTGCGAAGACCGTGGCGTAGAAACTTATGGACAATTAAAAACTGCTGTTTCAAAAGGCGATGCTTACAAAAACCTTTGTGGTGTTTTCAAAGATGCCGATAACAAATACAACTCAGGGCTTTTTGATTTTAGGAAAGACAGAGTTACACAAGAATTAAAAGTTACAAATAAAATAATAAAAGGCATTGTAGAAGACCTTTACTCGCCCAATTGCGAATACGATTTTAAAGCTTTACCGGTTGAAGTGCTTGGTAATGCTTACGAGCAATTTCTTGGTAAAGTAATTCGCATTAATAGAGCGCACCACGCTGTAATTGAAGAAAAACCCGAAGTGCGCAAAGCAGGTGGCGTTTATTATACACCGCAATATGTTGTAGATTATATTGTAGAAAACACACTTGGCAAATTAATAAAAGATAAAACGCCGAAAGAAATTGAAAAAATAAAAGTAGTTGACCCTGCCTGTGGAAGCGGTTCTTTTTTATTAGGCGCGTTTCAATACCTTCTAAATTTTCATGCTGCATATTACCATAAAAATGGTTATGCAAATAAAAAAGTAAAAGATAATCCATTAACCCCACATGGCACACTAAGTACCGCCGAAAAGAAAAAAATATTGCTCAATAATATTTATGGGGTAGATATTGATGCTAATGCAGTTGAAGTAACAAAACTAAGTTTGTTACTTAAATGCATGGAGGGTGAAACAGACGCAAGTATTAAGCAACAGTTTAATATGTTCCATGACCGTGTATTACCCGATCTGGATAACAATATTAAAGATGGTAACAGCTTAATTGATACAGATATTTATGATACAGAATTTGATTTAGGTTTTGAAAAGAAAATAAAGCCTTTTAGTTGGAAAAATAATTTTGCCCGCGTGTTTAAGCAAGGTGGCTTTGATGTGGCTATTGGTAATCCTCCTTATGTAATGCTACAAAATCTTGAAACAAAAGAAGCGTTTAATTATTGCTCGGAAAAATTTCAATCGGCAAAATATAAAATAGATACATACCAACTATTTATCGAGCAGTCATTAAATCTCTTAAAAGGAAAAGGTGTGTTAGGATTTATTACACCAAATACATTTCTTAAAAACATTCATGCTGAACCTTTACGGAAATTTATACTTAATAATTCTGTTATTAACGAAATTCTATTATTCAAATATTCTGTATTTCCAGAAGCGAGTGTTGACACCTGTGTTTTTACTTTTGAAAAAGGACAGGCCTCTGACAAAGACAAACTGATAGTAAAACAATCAGAAATTCCATTTGAAATAAAACAATTATCTTCTATCAACCAATCCGATTTTCTAAAAAACAACAGAACAGATTTTAATCTTTTGATTTCTGGAAAAGACGCTGAATTATTAAATAAAATAATAAGCCTTTCTGAACCACTTAATAAATTTTGTGATGCTTATTTCGGTATACAAACATTTGACAGAGGGAAATATGTGAATGAGAAGAAACTGAACAAAAAATATGAACCTATTATTGATGGAGGTAATATCGAACCTTACTACCTTAAGCCTTCAACTGAATTTGTAAATTTTATCCCGTCCTCAATTAAAAGTGGAGGGAACGAAACCATTTATAGACAAAATAGAATTTGTATTCGGCAAATTGGAGCAACCCCTGTTGCAACATTCGTTCCTGCAGATATTTTCACCCTTAACACTATTTACAACGTTTATTTAAGAGAAGAAAATTCAATAAATATAAAATTCGTATTAGGAATAATTAATTCTTATGTAACCAAATATTTATGGAAGAAAAATAATTCAGACGAGAAAAAAACTTTTCCAAAAATTAAAAAAGAAGCTATTTTGTCAATTCCAGTTCCGTTGATAAAAAATCATAGCGACCGAAAACAGATTCATGATGATATAGTGAAGCATGTGGATTTATTATTGAAATTAAATGAAGAACTTCGAGGGACAAAACTTCAAACTAAAATAGAGCAATTAAAACAACGCATCCAACATAGCGAAGAAAAAATAAATCAATTAGTTTACGAGCTATACGAATTAACGCCTGAAGAAATTAAAGTTATTGAGGAGGCAAATTCATGACGCGGGCAGAACGAAATAAAGATTACGAAATTAACTTTAACCAACACGTTGAAGAGTTAATGAAATTTCCTGATTCAAAATTAGTGAGGCGGCTTGATTTGGTGCGCGCTCAAATGGTTTATACAATCAAAAATAAAGACGAAGAAACATATCAAACCCTTAGGTGGTGGGAACTTCATACTATTGAAGCTCGCATTCGTAAACACGATTTACCTGAAGTTTCTTATGTGGATGAAATTGAAGAAGCCATAAAAGATATAGAAACAATAATTGTTAAGGCAGAAGAACGCAAAGAAATAATTGAAGATGCTTTTGCCAACCAAAATTCCCGTCAGCCTAAAGTAAAAGAAGATAACAGCAACCAAACCAGTTTGTTTTAAATACTCGCAAAAAGTCAATCAATACCCCAAAATTTTCAACATCGATTTATAGCTTTGCTGTTTTGCGAATAAGCGAGTTGTAATTTCTCCACTTTCATCTTTATCAATTAAAACATGTTTTGGTGCCGGTATTAAACAATGTTGTGTGCCACCGTATCCGCTCAATGCTTCCTGATAAGCGCCCGTATGAAAAAATCCAATGTATAATGGTTGTTTATCTGTTTTCTCAAGCTTCGGTAAAAATACCTGGTTGGTGTGTGCTTCGCTATTATAATAATCCATACTATCGCAAGTTAAACCACCCAAGTTTACCGGAATGTATTCTTTTTGCCAATGGTTAATTGCCATTAAAATAAAACGCTGGTTAATTCCCCAGGTATCGGGCAAGGTTGTAATAAAAGAACTATCAATCATGTACCATTGTTCGCGGTCGTTTTGTTTTTTCTGATCAACTATCGAGTATAAAGTAGCACCACTTTCTCCAACAGTAAACGACCCGAATTCGGTAAAAATATTGGGTTCGTCTATCTCGTTTTGGGTGCAAAACATCTTAATTTGAGCTACAATTTCCTCAATCATATACTCGTAATCGTAATCAAATCCGAGCGAAGTTCTTATAGGTAAACCACCTCCAATATTTAACGAATCAAGGGTCGGACATATCTTCTTAAGTTCGAGATATATGCTAAGACACTTGTTTAGCTCTGTCCAATAGTAAATGGTGTCTTTTACACCGGTATTTATAAAGAAATGTAGGAGCTTTAGTTCGAACTTGGGATTGACTTGTATCTTATCTTTATAGAAAGGAATGATCTCGGAATAGCGAATGCCGAGTCGGGATGAATAGAAGGCAAACGAAGGTTCTTCTTCGGTACTTATCCTAATTCCGATCTGACTTTTTTCGGCCTTCACATACTTTCTATAATACTCAAATTCATCTAAATGGTCTAATACGGGTATCACATTAAAACCCTCATTAATTAGCTCTGTAACATACTGTTTGTATAGTGTACGCTTATACCCGTTACAAATTATATACGTATCTTTGCTTAGCTTCTTTTTTTTAAATTGTTCTTTGATAATCTGGATATCGTAGGCCGAAGATGTTTCGATATGCACATCGTTTTTTAACACTTCGTCGAGCACAAACGAAAAATGAGAGCTTTTTGTACAGTAACAATAAATGTATTTACCCTTGTAGTCGGCTTTGGCCATGGCCACATTAAAAAGGCGTTTTGCCTTTGCAATTTGAGCACCAATTTTTGGTAAATAAGTAATTTTTAAGGGCGTACCGTATTGTTTAATAATATCCATTAATGGGATATCGTGAAAATACAGCTCATCGTCGGTTACACTAAAGCCTTCCTGCGGGAAATTAAAGGTTTGGTGTATTAAATCGGTATAACGATTGTCCATTTTTCAATGCAAGTAACTTACTTGCGTAATTTTACGCTAAAGTAAGTAATTTAGTTAGAAGAATAGACAATGGTTAGATGATTAAATGGCTGAATGATTGTAAAATTGTTTAAGTTTTTTTGCCCAAATCCATAGCCATTTAACCATTCAACCAAAATATCCTCTACCAATAAAATAACCGAAATGATAATAATTGAATTATATTTATAATGAAACACATGATAAAGCCAATAAAAATTATTGAAGTAAAAAGTGAGATTGGAGCCGGAACCAGAGGCGCGAGTATGGGTGTTGATGCCATTAAAATTGCAGCCTTAGATTTTGGTAGTCCATTTTTTAAAAAATTCAAGAACATTGAAATTCCCAACGAAAATAATTTATTATTAGAACCGGTTGTTAATGATTACGCTAAGCGGATAAAAGGAATTTATAATTTGAACGAACGTCTGGCCAAAGAAATTCAAAAAGTTTTAGTGAAGGATGAAATTCCTATTGTGTTAGCGGGCGATCACAGTTCGGCATTAGGAACCATTTCGGGAATAAAAATGGCGTTTCCCGAAAAACGTTTGGGCGTAATTTGGATTGATGCACACGCTGATTTGCATTCGCCTTACACAACTCCCAGCGGAAATATGCACGGCATGCCCATTGCCTGTGTGCTGGGTGAAGATAATAAAGACCGCCAGCAAAATAAACCCGATGATGAAACTATTGAATATTGGGAAAAATTAAAAAACCTTGGCGGGATATCACCCAAAATTTCTTACAATGATTTAGTGTATATAGCTCTGCGCGATATTGAACCGCAGGAAGATTATGTGATGAAGAAAAATAAAATTCGTGTTTTCAATCTTCAGGAAATTCGTAAAAAAGCGGTGGAGCGTGTAGCGATTGATTCGTTAAATTATTTAGACCACTGCGATTTAATTTATGTAAGTTTTGATGTTGACAGCATGGATTCGAGAATTTCGAGCGGAACAGGAACGCCTGTACCAAACGGAATTACAGAAAAAGAAGCCGGTAATTTAATTTACTATCTGATGCGAAGCAAAAAAATATGCTGTTTCGAAATGGTAGAAATAAATCCGACTTTAGATAAAGAAAATTTAATGGCAGAGAATGCTTTTGAAATTTTACAGAAAGCAACGAATCAGTTAAGTCACGATTTTTAGCATTCGACGAGTTCAGGCTACGAGTTTATTAATTATATTTTATGAGTTTAATTTTATCTGAGAGAAAAAATAAAGTTACTGTTATCACCTTTAACCGTGCCGATAAGTTTAACAGCTTTAACCGCGAGATGGCTTTACAATTGCACAAGGCATTAGACGAAGCTGAGGCTGATAAAAATTGCCGCGCCATAATTTTAACCGGAACCGGAAAAGCATTTTGTGCCGGACAGGATTTATCGGAAGCAATAGACCCTAACGGTCCGGGTATTAGCCGCATTGTTACTGAACATTACAATCCGATAATTTTAAGATTAAGAAAAATTGAAAAACCGATTATTGCCGCAGTAAACGGTGTTGCCGCTGGGGCGGGCGCTAACATTGCATTGGCTTGTGATATTGTTGTGGCAGCAAGTTCTTCATCATTTATACAAGCCTTCAGTAAAATTGGTTTAATACCCGACAGTGGCGGAACTTTTTATTTACCGCGCCTTATCGGATTTCAAATGGCAAGTGCTTTAATGATAACGGGCGAGAAAGTTTTGGCAAAAGATGCTTTGAGTATGGGAATGATTTATAAAGTTTTTGAAGATGATGTTTTTGTGGAAGAAACTTTAAAATTTGCCACTACATTATCAGATATGCCAACCCACGGAATTGCGCTCACCAAAAAATTATTGAACGAAAGTTATTCCAATAATTTAGAACAGCAATTAATTTTAGAAGGAAAAATTCAAACTGAAGCTACTCTTAGCTACGATTATAAAGAAGGCGTAAATTCTTTTTTAGAAAAACGTAAGCCGGAATTTAAGGGGGAGTAAATTAATTGGCCTCCAGATTTGCGGACAAGCTCGTGGGCTGGAAGTTATTAGTTAATTTTATAGCGTTTCAGTTTTATTTCCCAAATATTGCAGCTGTTGGTAAATCCAAATTTTCCATATAAAATTCCTACACCTGGCGCGTAAGTATTATAAATATTCCAATTAGGGCAATTACTATTGATATTTGAGCTAAAGTATGTATATCGATTGATACAGTTAGAATAAGTTTTTGAATTATATGAATAACTCGTTGGATTCGTTTTCATAATAATTAATAACTTATTCCAAATGCCTAATTGATTACATGAATCATTGGCAAGGGTATCTTCGTTAGTTCCATAACTCAAATTAATCTTCCCGTTACTACTAATAATATAATTTAAAGAGTCTTTTAAATACCCCTGAACAGCCGTATTACCAGTAATCCAATAAAACCACTTGCCATGATCAAAAATTGAATCATTAACATAACAACTGTCGGAGTAATTAGTTATTATTACATTATTTGTATCTGTTATTGTTAATTCATAAACCCAATAATTACCATATTTTAATGGCATATAATCTTTTACAGTGTACGCTTTTGATGTTGTATATAGTACCCCAATATCTTCATTGTTTTTTTTATTGCAGCCATAGGTAATTATACCCATAAGAATGCATGCTGTTACTTTTTTCATATTTAAAATTATTATTGTTCAGTATTTAACGATTGTTTTATATTCTCTTTTTTAATTTCCCTCTCACTCAAACTTACCACATTATTAAACTTTGTATTTTGAATTTTATTAAGTGATTGATTAAATTTACTATCTGCGCAAGTCCGTTTAATAAGTGATTTTGAAGAGAAATTGGTTTTACAAAACGTCTATTTATCCGGTGAGTTTAATACTCGGTATAATCAATTATAGTTCATACAAGCAAAACTGCTACCACATGATTATCAGAAAGGCGTAAAATCCTTTTTAGAAAAACGAAAGCCGGAATTTAAGGGGGAGTAATTTTAATCTTTTTTCTTAAAATTATTGATGCCGTTGATGGTGAATTCTGATAAAACTAATTGTCCGCTAAACACAATATGAAACGAAGCAGAAAAAGCATGCAGTACCATAGTTCCAAAAACTTTATTCATTCATTTTCTACTTCCTCCATGAAGAAGTAAAATATTTTTTATAAAACTAAAATAAATAAAAAAGGGATAACATTTCTGCCATCCCTTCTGATTCAACAACTATAAAAGCAATTATTTTAAACATTCACAAAATATATCGCCGCTACCACCCGTGGCCTCTACTGTAGTTTTTGATTTATATTTTGAGCCATCCCACTCCTGAAAAAAGTCATATACAAAAAATTTGCATTTACCATTTTCTGTTGTACCTATAGCGGCAGTTATGCTTCGATACATTATTTTTCCATTAATTTCATTTTTTATAGTGGTCCAGTCTGAACTTCTTATAACCAATTTTTTGATTTCTCTTGGCGGAGTACCTTTTTCTTTCCAATATTCATTAAGGCTTTCTTTAAACTTGGTTTCAAGCGCCGAATCTTTTTTCTTGGCTACAGGCATACATAATATATAATCTGAAGGGCTAACAAAGTCCTTTACAACTACCAGGTTAAATTCACCGCTTGCCATTAATTCGCCTGCTTCCTTAAATTCAGAAATGTGTCCCGGATATAATTCCATTTTAAAAGTATGCTTGCCGGGAGTAAGCATTGATTCTTTTTCCATTAGCGACATGATGAATTCAGAACTTCCCATTTTATCCTGTTTTAAATTCAAAACACCATTAATTGTAGTAAGAACTTTTTTCTCTGCCGGTAAAATATATTTTAAATCCCCTTTAGTTATACTGAAGCCCTTATTATAAGCCAAAACTCCGTCAATATATATTTTACAAAACAGTCCTCCGTCTCGTTCTATAAATGCGGGGTTGTGTTTTGATACGAGGCTGTTATAAATTGATTCCTTAAAATAGGCACGAAAATAGATGGAAGATGTGATGTTGAAGTCTGCAGAAAAATTGGCTTCAATTGAACTTGCTTTTGGTATTTCTGAAGAAGAAAAAACAATTTTCTGTACGTACTTTTCGTGTATAGAGCCAGTGATGCCTTCGTCGGTCACTCTGTCCTTTTTAGCTTTTTCCTCTTTAGCTTTTTTCTCATTTTCTTCCTGCATGTTTTTATTGGCTTGTTTTGCATCACCGATTTGCTTCATGCCTTCTTCCATTTTTGCCTGATAACCATTATACTCTTTTTCTATATCGCTCAGATTATATTGCGGATCAGCGTTTTTTATAGATTGTATTTTGGATGCTAATCCTTCCAATTGCGACTTGTATCCATTTCTGTAACCCGAATCATTCCATTTAGGAGATTCTAATCTTTGTTTAAGATTGGCAATATAGTTATTGGCACCATCAATTTGACTTTGAGCCGGACTGTTCTTTACTTCTTTATCTTTTCCATCCGAAAGATTTGGTTTTTTAAATGGAAGCTGAGACTTTAAAGACGCTAATGAATAAATAATAAAAACTGTTGACATTAATTTTTTAAATTTCATATTTTATTTTTTAAATTTTTAAGAAGTAATAAGGGCAACTTCCATCGCCATTATTAAAAAGAACTACAACAACTATATCTCAATTAAGTAGCTCCATTTTTTATTTTGTAACTACAATTTTGGCTTTAGATGTTTTTCCAATTAAATAATATATGCCAGCCGCAAAACCATTCAAATTAATTTCTTGTGAATCATCTTTTATTTCAATCGTTTCAACAGTTTGTCCAATTGAATTTATAATGGTGTATATTCCATAATCTTTTACAATTAATGTAAACTCCCCATAATTAGGGTTTGGATAAATATTAAAATTGGAAGAATTATTTATTTCATTTATTCCCGGGCAAACACTAACTGTAATTGAAATTGTTTTCGTATTGGTACATCCAGCTATACTTGTTCCTGTTACACTATACGTAGTTGTTAATGTTGGAGAAACTACTACGGGTGTTCCCGGTAGGCTTCCCGGATTCCAAACATATATTGATGCGCCGCTTGCCGTTAGCGATGCGCTGTTTCCGGTACAAATTAAGGATGATGAACTTGATGCCGTTACTGTTGGATTAAGATTTACAACCATAGTAATTGTTTTTGAACCCGCACATGCACCGCTTGTTCCATTTACGGTATAAGTTGTATTAATGGTTGGACTAATAACAACACTTGTTGAATTGGAACCTGTGCTCCAGGTATAAGTAATAGCGCCGCTCGCTGTTAACGTTCCTGAATTCCCAATACAAATAGCCGGAACACTTGGTGTAACTACAATACTTAAAGATGAACCCACAGTTACGCTAACGGTATTCACATCTGTACACGCTCCGTTTGAACCCGTGATAGTATAAACTATATTTGCAGTTGGTGTTACCGTTATTGAAGGTGTTGTTGCCCCGGTATTCCACGAATATGTTGTTGCTCCGCTTGCAATGAGTGTTGCAGTTCCTCCTGCACAAATTGTATAATTATTTGTTACTAACGTTGGGGTTGTTGTTACTGTCAAAGATAAAGTTTGAGTGTCTTTACATCCTGCAACAGATGTTCCTGTTGCTGTATATATTGTGGTTATTGTTGGCGACACTGCAATAACTGTTGTGGTTGCTCCTGTACTCCAACTATAAGTTGATGCGCCACTCGCTGTTAAACTTGAGCTTGAACCCGAGCATAATGTTGCTGACGACGCTGTAATATTTACTGTTGGGTTTGCAACTGCAGAAATACTAATTGTTTGTGTATCCTTACAAGAATTGGCTGCTGTTCCTGTTGCTGTATAAATTGTTGTAATTGTTGGAGACACCGCAATTAAAGTTGTTGTTGCACCGGTATTCCACGTATAAGTTGAAGCTCCAATAGCGGTTAAATTAGTACTTGAACCTGAACAAACAGTTAACGAACCTGCTGAAATATTTACCGTTGGAGTTGTACTTACACTTACTGTTTGTACATCTGTATAAATACAACCGGCAGTTGCCGTTCCTGATGTTATGGTGTAGGTAGTATTTACTGTTGGTGAGATTACAATACTGGAACTTGTGGCACCTGTACTCCAGGTATATGTTGTCATTCCTGCACCACTTGCAGTTAAAGTTAAATTGGTTCCTGAACAAAGTGTTGATGATCCAACAATAGTTACAGTTAAATTCGCGCAATTAGTAAATTTGGCAAGAAATCCGTCATAGGTACCACCGGCGTTTGTTGGCTGATGACTTCCAACCGATGCAATGTTTCCTAATGAAGCTGTCCGCCCTGTAATATAAATATTACTAGTTAAGTCCAAGGTGCAATCGTTACCAATATCAGTACCAGATCCACCGTAATATGACCCCCAAGTCCGAATACCTGCTGCACTAAATTCTGCAAGCATTGCATCAGCGCCCCCTCCACCAAAAGTTTGCTGATAACTTCCGGATGTTGCGATAACAGTTGATGTTGGTGTACTCGAAAAACCTGAAATATAAACGTTGCCTGATGGATCAAAAGCACATCCGGTTATGCCATCATCACCACTTCCTCCATAAAATGTTCCCCATTGACGTACTCCTAATGAATTAAATTTCGATAAAAAACCATCTTCAAAACCACCGGCAAATATTGTTTGATGCGCTGCTGCACTCGCTATTACACCTATCGGTGAAGTGCCTGTGGTGCTTCCTCCCAAATACACATTACCTGATGCATCTACAGCACATACGGTTGCGTCATCGGCCGCTGCGCCTCCGTAAATTGTTGACCACGTACGAAGACCGTTAGATTGAAATTTAGCCAGATAAGCATCGTTCCCCCCTCCGGGTAAACTTTGATGGCAACCTGCGGTAGTTAATACTGTTGACGAAGGGTTTGCTGAACCGGTGATATAAATATTTCCAGTAGGATCTGAAGCGCATGATACGATACTCTCGCCCGAAGCGCCTGCTCCGTAATAAGTTCCCCATGTACGAACACCGATAGAATTAAATTTTACTAAAAATCCATCTGAGTTTGAACCGGTACCACTGTATGAAGGCTGAAATGTACCCGGCGTTCCAATATTTACTGATGAATATGTTGTGCCTCCCATGTAAACACCTCCACCAACTTCAACAGAACATGAATACCCATAATCATTTATCTGACCACCATAATAGGTTGCCCATGAAAGTGCTCCGACACTAGAAAATTTTGCAAGAAAGGCATCACCTAAACCACCAATTACCGGCTGATGACTCCCAAGGGTTGAAATACCAGTTGTTGATTGCGTATAACCTGCGATGTAAATCTGATTAGCTGAACCATCATATGAACATGAATAACTATAATCCGAATTTGGTCCGCCATAATAAGTTCCAAAAACACGAGCTCCCGCACTTGTAAATTTTACGAGAAAAGCGTCGTAAGTTCCGCCGCCAAATGTTGATTGATAAGCTCCTAAAGTTGCAATTGTTATTCCACCTGATGTACTTGTGTATCCTGTAGTAAAAACATTTCCCGAAGGATCTGTTTCAGTATCCATATTAAAATCTACTGCGGCTCCGCCGTAATAGGTACCCCAAACTCTTACTACAGGATCGATAACTAGGGGTAAATTAGAATTGTAGTCAGACAACTTAAATGATAATTCGTTTTTAATTAATTGCCAATTAGATTTAATTAATTTATTTCCCTGATAAGCTACCGGTGATTTTTCTACAATAATTCCAAACGGTGTTTTTATTTCAAGTTCACCATTTTTATTAATTGATAATTTAGTTGCCCCTTTTATTTCTATTTTTATTTGAGAAGGATCTGCATTCGGCTTAACAATAAAATCATATTCCAATTGCCCGTTTTTCTCGTACCATTTTAAATCTATTCCATTATAAATGTTTGAATAAGTAACTTCATTATAACTTTTTACATTT
This sequence comes from Sphingobacteriaceae bacterium, assembly GCA_023251725.1. Taxonomy (GTDB): domain Bacteria; phylum Bacteroidota; class Bacteroidia; order B-17B0; family Aurantibacillaceae; genus JAHEYG01. The sequence goes on from JAHEYG010000028.1 coordinate 28,956, forward strand.
ATAACCCCAATAGGGCATTGAGACAAATAGAAATTATCGTAGCCTTCTTGTTCGTAACCTTTGTTAATCGTAAAAGCGTTGTTCATGCCCTTCCAGTTTATGTCAACCCTGTAAACGCTGGTGTGGTCCGGAATCCTATTAACTTTTATAGATGCTTTTTCCTGACTTGTTTTCCAAGAATCCACTTTATGTAATTGGTAGCTTATACCTTTTGTTGTAAGATGATAAATCAAATCGTTTATTTTACCACTGAACAATACGTCTGGTCGTAAATTGCCATTTTGGTCACACACCTGCCCTTTGTTTTCAGTAAAACTTATTTGTTTATTAGGCTCACCGGCTTTAATATTTACAGATATTAAGAAACTCAACACCATTAAATTTTTTATAAAAATTGATTCCATAAGATATAGATTTAATATTTCTATATCAAAATTACGTTGGTACATTAAAGTAATTTTTGGACTTTAGCGACTGATGGTGACATTTTAATAAGTGACTGATTTAGTTTAATAAGTGATTCTTGATTTGGAATCTACATATTATTTAAAAGTTCCATTATTTGTTCGCGTTTACGCTGCGAAACCGGTACTTCTTGTTTATTTTCGAGAATAAGTGTTCCGCCATCGGCTTTATCGAAACGAACGATGCGTTTTATGTTTATAAGATGAGAATGGTGTGTTCGAATAAAACCGAATGGTTCTAAAAGTTCTTCGTATTCTTTTAGACTTTTTGAAATGGTTATTTTTTGCTGAGGAGTTAAGTAAAATTCAGTGTACGGTCCTTCGGCCTTACAATGCACAATATCCGATACTTTTACAAAATAAATTGACTCATTATCTTTTAAAACAATCTTTTTTTCGTTGATTGTAATTGAACTAAGACTTTCTTGTAAAATTTGAAATTGCAATTCAAGTGTTTTACTTTTTAAATTTTTTTCGGCCTTACTTACCGCCAAAATTAAATCCTCTGCATCAATTGGTTTTAATAAAAAATCGATTGCACTTAACTTAAAAGCATTGATGGCGTATTTATCATGTGCCGTAATAAAAATTAATTGAAAATTAAAATTGCCAAGTCTTTTAATTAATTCTATTCCCGTCCCATCATCCATTTCAACATCCAAAAAAACGAGATCAGGTTTAAATTCAGAAATTGCATTTATTCCGTTTTCTACACCTGTGGCTTCTTTGATTTCTTTCACGGAGTGACAGAAAGCCTTTAGTTGCTTAATTAAGCCGGTTCGTATATTCTCTTCATTATCTATTATTAGTGTTTTCATTTTAAACTTCAAAGTCTAATTATGCTTTTAAATCTAATCATAATCTTTTTAAAATTTTAAGTTTGTGAACAAGTGGTTAGCTTCGTTTAATAACTGATGCAACTAGTTTAATAACTGATTGAACTATAAATAAAACGCAAGAGTTAAATCACGGGTAAATAAATCGCCACTTCGGTTCCTGTATCAGTACTTGTTATTTTATAATGCGCTGATGCATTATGCTGTTTATTCAATAAATATATCCGATCCTTTATTATTTGTGTTGCTCTTGAGATGTGCATTTTGTTCCTGTTCTCGTTTCCAATGATTCCTTTTCCGTTATCACTAACAATAATTACCAAACTTTTTGCCTGCAATTCAAATAAGATATTTATTTTGCCCGGATAATTTATATTTTTAAAACCATGTTCAATCGAATTTTCAATAAATGGTTGCAGTAACATTCCCAAAACCTTCAATTCATCCTGCTCCAATTTATCATCCACTTTTATCTCGTAATCAAATTTATTATTGTATCGGAGTTTTTGCAGATCAAGATAGTTGGTAAGGAAGATGACTTCTTCTTCTATAGTTATAAGTTCATCGTATGTGCTTTCTAAAGATTGCCGCATGATTTTTGAGAATTTAGCAATAAGTGACGAAACTTTTTTAACATTCTCATCATCCAATGACAAAGTTTGAATTGAAGTTAGCGCATTAAAAAAGAAATGAGGGTCCATTCGCGCCCTGTTTAAACGTTGTTCAATTTCTAAGGTTTTAAATTTATTTTTTAATGCCAACTGCCGGTAAAAGAAAATAATAATAATAATTCCCAAAATTGCAGCGAGCACAATTGCAATTAATACTTTAATATTAAGTGATGCGATTTTTTTTTCCTGATTTAAAAGATCAATTTCCTTTTCGTTTTGAACCTTATTAAATTTCTGTTCAAGTTCATTAACGGCTTTGTTTTTTTCGATATTAAACAAACTATCGCGCAAGTCACCATATCTTTCCAATCCCGCAAGAGAGGCAGTGTAATTTTGAGTTGCTTTATTGTATTCGTGAACTCTTTCGGCCAATGCCATTTCATAAAACGGATCGGGAGAAGATTTTAATATTATTCTGAATGAATCAAGGTAAGATAAACTTAATTTATATTGATTTAATCTAAAATAACAATCGCTGAAATTCGAATAGCTAATTAATATTTCGTTAGGGTAAAGAAATTTTTTATACTTCATAGATTGCTTACAATAATCAAGTGCCAATATATTATCTCCTTTTAAAGAATAGGCATTAGAAATTGAAATACATAACTGATTGCCTTTACTGTAATATTCGTTGAGGTTTGCCAACGATAATGCTGCTTTTCCATAAACTACCGACGAATCAATATAGTTTTTATTTTGAATGGCCACCTGAACGTAAACCCCGCTTAAACTTGATAGCAGAGAAATCCTTGAAAATATATTGGTAACAAGAGGAAATAATTTTTTTACCTTTTCGGTATAGTACAATGCCTGACTTATTTGTTTTTGTCCTATAAAAACTGCAGCCAACTTGCAATTCGCCAGAGCCTGCCCTTCGTAATCAACAACGGATTGATAAACAGAAATTGCATTAATAAAAAAAGAAGTGGCCAATTTCTCATCGTTCATTCGGTAGTAGTTAATTCCCAAATTCAAACACGCGTCACCTTCAGTTTTTTGCAGTTTGCTTTTTTTGGCCAAAGAAAGCACTTCTGTTAAAATAAAAGTGGAAGTGTCGAGTTTATTTTTTTTAGAATAGCCAACCCCAACACTTAAAAGCGATTTTATAATTGAAATATTATCATTTAATTCTTCCGCTTTTTTATACGCCTGTTGCGAATATAGGATCATGGAATCGGCCTCACCATATTTTTCAATAAAGGCATCACCAATTTTTAAATAAATACTAATCTTTTCTTTTTCACTGCACGAAATTAACCTGCTTTTTAATTGAGAAATTGTTTGAGAGCAAAGAATAATGGGAAGAAAAACACTTATAACAGAATAATATAAGTAAGATTTAAATTTTAAGCGGAACAACATTTCAAATAAGTTATGGTTTATGCTTTTTTCTTAAACTTATTGATGGCGTTGATAGTGAATTCAGATAAAACTAATTGGCCGCTAATCGCCGCTCTCTCCAATAATAATTTATCCCAGCTCTCAGTTCCTTCCCACATCACTTTTTTTAATTGTGCCATCGCTACAGGATTACTTCCAGATAATTTTTCGGTAAGAGAAGAAATTGCATTATCCATTTCTTCAATCGATTTAAAAACCTCGGCATACAAACCTTTTTCTTTTGCCCAGCCGGAACTTTTCCATTCGGTAGCATCAATGGTAAGCTGACAAAAAGAAGAGGTTCCGATTTTTCTTTCTACGGCAGGGCCAACAACAAATGGTCCGATACCAACGGCCAATTCACTTAATTTTACTGAGGCGCCTTCAAGGGCAATAGTGTAATCAGCAGCGCAGGCAATTCCAACTCCGCCTCCAACTGCTTTGCCTTGCACACAGGCAATAATAAATTTTGGAGCTTTACGCATAGCGTTAATAACATGCGCAAAACCTGAAAAGAATTTTTTTCCTGTTTCCAAATCCTTGATTGCAATTAATTCATCAAAACTTGCGCCGGCGCAAAATGCTTTATCGCCTTCGCTTTTTAATACAATTACTTTTGCAGAATTATCTTTACCAAGCTTTTCAATTTCAGCCGCTAAATTACTCAACTGTGTTCCGGGCATTGAATTACTTTGCGGATGAAAAAAAGTAATGTACCCCACTCCATTTTTTATTTCTGATTTTACGAATGGTTCCATGCCGAAATGTTGAATTTTAAATTTTGAATGATGAATTAAAACAAATAATTAATTGCATTAAGCAACAAAAACTGCAATCGGGTTTTCGATAAATGTTTTGAGCGTTTGCAAAAATGCTGCACCTGTTGCACCATCCACACTTCTATGATCACAGGCTAAAGTTACTTTCATTACATTTCCCGGCAATACAACATTATTTTTTACAACCGGAACCTGACGAATGGCGCCTACCGATAAAATACACGATTCGGGCGAATTAATTATAGAAGTAAATTCTTCGATACCAAACATTCCTAAATTAGAAACGGTAAATGTATTTCCTTCCCAATCGCTTGGCTGTAATTTTTTATCTTTTGCACGCTTACCTAAATCTTTTATTTCTGCAGCCACTTGTTGCAATGATTTTTCATCAGCAAAACGAACTACTGGAACTAACAATCCGTCTTCAACAGCCACCGCCACACCAATATGAATATGATGATTAATTCTGATTTTATCTCCCATCCAGCTGCTATTAACGCGTGGATGCCTGCGCAATGCCGCGGCACATGCTTTTATTACTAAATCATTAAACGAAATTTTTACATCGCCAAAATTATTAAGAGCCGCGCGCGAAGCAATGGCATTATCCATATCGCATTCAATAGTCAAATAAAAATGCGGAGCGCCGTTTTTGCTTTCTAACAGTCTCCTCGCAATAGTTTTACGCATTAAAGAAGCAGGTTCGTCGGAATAACTTTCTTTGCCACCAGTAAAAATTCCTTGTTTTTTAGAGCCCGGTGTAAATGTTTCAATATCTTTTTTGGTGATTCGTCCGTTATCTCCGCTCCCATTCACCTGAGCAATATCGATTCCTTTTTCTTTAGCCAATGCTTTTGCTAAAGGAGAAGCTTTAATTCTGGAATCGGAATTATTAGAAACAGAAACATTTTTATTACTTACGGTCTCTGCCTTACTACTTTCAGTTTTCTCAGATTTAACTTCCGCTTTCTGACTTCCGTTTGAATTAACCGCTGCTAAAACGGCTTTTATATCTTCTCCACCTTTTCCTAAAATAGCAATTACGCCATCTACAGGAACGCTTTTTCCTTCTTCAACTCCAATGTGAATTAATACCCCATCCTGAAAAGATTCAAACTCCATAGTGGCTTTATCGGTTTGAATATCGGCTAACAATTCGCCACTCTTTATTTTATCTCCCACTTTTTTATGCCATTTGGCCAAAACACCTTCCGTCATAGTATCACTTAACCGCGGCATCCGAACCACCTCAACACCCTTTGGTATTTCTTGTTTCGAGTTAGTTATTTCTGGTTTTACTGTACTAACTGCCTCCTCCTTACTGACAACTGCCGATTTTTTACTTTCCTCAGCTAATAACGATTTAATATCTTCTCCTTCTTTTCCTAAAATTGCTAAAATTCCGTCGATAGGTGCGGCTTGTTTTTCTTTTACACCAATATGCAACAACACTCCGTCCTGAAAAGATTCAAATTCCATTGTAGCTTTATCGGTTTCAATATCTGCCAACAAATCGCCACTCTTAACTTTATCTCCCACTTTTTTATGCCACTTCGCAACAACACCTTCGGTCATTGTATCGCTTAAGCGGGGCATTCTTACAATCTCAGCCATATTTTTAATTGGTGATTTTAGAGTTGGTGAATTGGTGAATTATTCTTTTATAAAAGGATAATCAGGTTCTTTATAAACATCGTGATACAATTCTTCGGCATCGGGGTACGGACTATCTTCCGC
>JAHEYG010000029.1 GCA_023251725.1 Sphingobacteriaceae bacterium
AGTATACTCTCAAAAAACGAAACTGATGTTTTAACTGCCTTGCAAAAAGAAAAACGCGACCTCGAAGATTTTAAAGCCTTAATTTCTCCTGCTGCTCTCCCTTACCTCGAACAAATAGCGTGGTTGAGCCACGATATCACACAAAAACGTTTTGGTAAAACCATTCAAATGTATGTGCCTTTGTATTTGAGTAATGAATGTCAGAATATTTGTACTTACTGCGCTTTTAGTTACGATAATAAAATAAAACGCAAAACACTTAGCGACGAAGAAATTTTAAAAGAAGCCTATGCCATTAAAGATTTAGGTTACGACCATGTTTTATTGGTAACCGGTGAAGCAACTCAAACTGTTGGTATAAATTATTTACAGAACGCCATACAATTATTGAAACCGCATTTTTCTCATATTTCCATTGAAGTTCAGCCGCTCGATGAAAACGAATATGAAATTTTACAAGCCGAAGGATTAAATACGGTTTTGGTTTATCAGGAAACATATCATAGAGAAAATTATAAATTGCATCATCCGAAAGGAAAAAAATCAAATTTCGATTACCGATTAGAAACCCCCGACCGTTTGGGAAAAACCAATATCCATAAAATTGGTTTAGGTGTTTTAATTGGTTTGGAAGACTGGCGGACCGATTGTTTTTTTACTGCGCTACATTTAAATTATTTAGAAAAAACATATTGGCAAACTAAATACAGTATTTCTTTCCCACGTTTACGGCCAATTGAATTGGGAAATTCTGAATCCTCTTCTATGAAAAGTTTTTCTGAATTTATGACAGACAAAGAGTTGGTTCAATTAATTTGTGCTTACCGTTTGTTTAATGAAGAGGTAGAATTATCAATTTCTACAAGAGAAAGTGAAAAATTTCGCAATCATATTATTAAATTAGGAATTACTTCCATCAGCGCAGGCTCCAAAACAAATCCGGGCGGTTATGTTGTAGAACCGCAATCGTTAGAACAATTTGAAATTTGTGACGAAAGAAGTGCACAAGAAATTTCTGAGATGATAAAACAAAAAGGCTACGAACCGGTTTGGAAAGACTGGGAAAAAGTATTTACGATATGAAATTATTTTTATACAAAACATTCGCCAGAGTTGCTTTAATGCCCTACATCGGCGGAACAGTAATTCATTTTTTACGTCTTTCAGGAATTATTATTTTTATGGAATTTCCCTACGAGGTTGATTGGGTAATTTGTATTATTGGCGGCTACGCGCTTTTTGGTTTTATTTTAAACATTAAAAAAATAAATTTTATTTCTTTGGCTGATAAAATATTTTATGGTCTGGTTATTTTTCATCTCGGAATTTCTGTTGTACTTCACGCCTATTCATTAATTGTTGTAAATCATAATTGGATGCTGGTTTTTCCGATGTGGTATAGTTTTATAGCTATGGGATATTTTATCGGCCTTGGAATTTATTGTTTTGTTTTAGGAAATAGAATTAGTAAATCACTCGCCGCACACCAAAGTAATAATGCTTAAAAAAGAAGAGATTACTCGTTTCAAAAAACAAATTTTGTTATCAGAAATTGGCTTTAACGGTCAGCTTACACTGAAAAACGCAAAGATCGCTGTTGTTGGCGCGGGTGGTTTGGGTTGTCCGGTTTTACAATATTTAGCTTCTTGCGGTGTTGGAACAATCGGAATAATCGATTTTGATATAGTAGATGTTTCTAATCTTCATCGGCAAATTTTATATAGCGTTAATGATTTAGGAGCAAAAAAAGTGGATGTTGCGGCGAAAAAAATTGAGCAATTAAATAAGGAATGTTTAATTCATAAACACGACACTCTTCTTAATGAAAATAATGCGCAGGAAATTTTTAAAAATTATGATTTAATTATTGACGGCTCTGATAATTTTTTAACACGATACGCAGTGAACGACGCTTGCGTGAAATTAAATATTCCATTAGTATATGGTAGTATTTTAGGATTTGAAGGTCAGCTAGCGGTTTTTAATTTTAAGGGGGGTAAAAATTTACGCGATTTATTTCCTGAATCTCCAAACAAAGAAGACGTTCCTGATTGTTCCGAAAATGGAGTGCTGGGTTCTTTGCCCGGTGTTATTGGCACTATGATGGCGAACGAGGCTTTGAAAATAATTTTAAGTTTGCCTTGCTTAAAAAATCAATTAATTGTTTTTGATACGAAGAATTTAATTTTTAATAAAATAGAATTTTAAAATGAAATTAATTCGCGCCGGAAGTTTGTTTTTATTAATTATTTTTTCTTCCTGTAGTTTTAACTTTATGTTTTTGGTTCCTGATAAAATTTCTAAAAACACAAAGCAAATAAAAGTTTTAAATCGCGAAAAAGATACGGTTGTTATTTCTTATTCAGGAAGTAATTTTCAGCCCATGTTTATTAAAAACAAAGACACTGTTCAGGATGATTTTACAATTGAAAGTGTTGTTTTTAAAAGTACCAATGGAAATAATTTAAACGGCTGGTTAATAAAACCAAAAAATACAGCTCCTGAAATTACATTATTGCATTTTCATGGCAATGCCGGAAATTTATTAAGTCAGTATAAAGCAATGACTCCCTTAATAAAAAACGGATTCCAAATATTTTTATTTGACTACAGCGGCTTTGGTTTTTCGGAAGGAAAGGCAACCCGAAAAAATGTTTTACTCGACGGCTTGTCTGCTTTAGATTATATTAAAACCCGAGATGATGTTAAGGAAACAAAAATTGTATTGTACGGACAATCGCTCGGCGGACACTTAGCCGCTGTTATTGGCGAAAAACGGCAAAATGAAATTGCTGCTTTAGTAATTGAAGGCGCCTTTTCTTCTCATAACGATATTGCAGCGCACACGGCTCGGCAATTATATTTGCCGGGATTTTTAGGAAGACTTTTTGTACAACATGGATATTGCGCCAAACAATCCATTGTATACTATAAAAAACCTTTATTAATTATTCACAGCACAGAAGATGAAATTGTGCCGTTTTACATGGGGGAAAAAATATTTTCATTGGCAAACGAACCAAAAGAATTTTATGAAATAAAAAAATGCCACATTTGCGGACCAAAATATTATTCAGATGAAATTTCTGAAAAAATAAAAAAAATGCTACTTCGACAGGCTCAGTAACCAAAAAATAAAAAACCTTATGCCAACTTATATTTATTTCGCTATTCTCTCGATGCTGTTTGCCGGATTAACAGCAGTAATTGCAAAATTTGGGTTAAAAGATATTCCTGCTGATTTAGGTTTGGCAATAAGAACGGTTGTGGTTTTTGTTTTGGTGGTTATTAATTTTTTTGCATGGCACAATGTAAATACCATTAAACAAGTTACGCCAAAGGCGTTTTTGTTTCTGGCAATTTCGGGCTTAACCACCGCTCTCTCGTGGATATTTTATTATCGCGCCATAAAAATAGGAGATGTTTCGGTGGTTGCTGTTATTGATAAGGCGAGTATTGTTATCACTCTTATTTTATCTTTTTGGTTATTAAAAGAACCATTTACAATTCGCATCATTGTGGCAGGATTATTTATTATTACCGGGTTGCTGATTTTAATCTGGAAATAAATTTATCACGAAATATAATTTAGTAATCCAATCATCGCCGACAAAAATCCCATAAAAATTACAAAAATATACATTATTAGTCCATCGCAATATACCACAGATTCATTATTGTTTTCGGGATTAACAAAAATTTCGATGTCGCTATTAATTTTTTTCAGAAATTTTTCTCCGTCTTTAATTAAAAATCCTTTTTCGCCTTTCATCAGTTCTACTAAAAACACCACGTTGTTTTTATACTCAACTCCGTTTATTTTATAGGAATATTCTATCGTCACTGTATTTCTTACTCTTCCCGAAGTAGAAAGTTTTTTTGGAATGATTCCCTTCGACAAAACTTTAGCTTTTACTTTCATCCATTTCGAAACTTTTCTGTTTAGCCTAAAAAGTTTCGTTCCATAGTAAATGGCAACAAAGGCAATTATCAGCGAGAATATTAATGTAAATAATTTCATTTGTATATTATAAAAATAAGCATAATTTTATATTGAAATGGAAAAAGTTTTTTTAGAGGCCGATTGGCGAAAATTAGTAATGGCAAATTATTGTGTGGATCAAAATATCCTGAAAAAATATTTACCGCATAAAACAGAATTCGATTTGTTTAATGGAAATTGTTATTTGAGTTTAGTCGCTTTTATGTTTGAGAATGTAAAGATAAAGGGTTTTAAAATTCCGTTTCACACCAATTTCGAAGAAGTAAATCTGCGTTATTACGTAAAACATAAATCGCCGGAAGGCGAATGGAAACGCGGTGTAGTTTTTATTAAGGAAATTGTGCCGAAGCGCGCCATTACTTTTGTGGCCAATACTATTTATAACGAAAATTACATAACCATGCCAATGGCTCATCGTTGGGAAAATAAAAATGATTCGCTACACGTAAAATATAATTGGGGAAATAAAAATAGTTTTAGTATTGAGGCGCAAAATAAAACAATAGAAATAAAAGAAAATTCAGAAGAAGAATTTATTACCGAACATTATTGGGGTTATACAAAAATAAACGAAACAAAAACTTCCGAATACAATGTTCAACATCCGCGGTGGAAAGTTTACCCGGTAAATAATTTTAAAATTGAATCTGATTTTACGGATGTGTACGGAAAAGACTTTTCGTTTTTAAAAAACGCCGTTCCTGATTCGGTTTTTCTAGCAGAAGGCTCCGAGATAAAAGTCTTAAACGGTCAATTGCTTAAATGAATCTTTTTATCTAATTTGCACTATGAAGTCGCTTTATAATATTTTATTCTTCGTTTTCATAATTAGTATAGGCGCTTTTAAAACTGCTCTTGGTCAGCCTCAAAATTTAATCGATTCGCTGCAAACTATTATTAAAACTTCGGCAAACGACACAAATAAAGTTGATAATCTTAACCTTATCGGGTGGGAATATTTTATAAAAGGGAATTATAAAGACGCGCTTCTCTATTCTAACGAAGCGCTTGATTTGGCTCAAAAAATTGTGATGCCCGGTGGAATTGGCGGATTCAAAAAAGGAAAAGGGGCCGCATTAAATGATCTTGGTCTTATTTATATGTACACCGGTAATTACCCTAAGGCGCTCGATCATTTTTTAAAATCTTTAAAAATTGCAGAAGAACTTTCAAATAAGCGGGGAATGACCTTCGTTTTAAACAATATTGGTGTCATTTATAAAGAACAGTCAGAAACAGAGAAGGCGCTTCGATATTTTATTAAAGCACTTAAAATAAACGAAGATGCAGGAAACAATCGGGGAATTGCCGAAGATCTAGGTAATATCGGAACCATATATGTTGATCTTGGAGAATATGAAAAGGCGCTTGATTATTTTTTCCGTGTAAAAAAAATAGTTGACGGTTCTGATAATACAGATAATAAATCTATCGTGTTAGGAAATATTGGCGGAGCTTATTTTCATTTGAATAATTTCGAAAAGGCCTTTGAAAATTATTCGGAGGCATTAAAGCAGGACGAAGCAAATGGTAATAAAATGGGCGCCGCTATTCGTTATTCAGACCTGGCCTTACTTTTTTCGGCTCAGAAGAAATTCGGTGATGCTGAAAAGTATTTGAATAAAGCGTTGGGTATAGATACAATAATAGGCTATCTCGATCATACAAAAACAACTTATTTGCAATTGAGCGAGCTTTGTTATCAAACGAGGCGACAAAAACTCGCTCTCGACTATTATAAAAAATACATCTCGGTTCGTGATACTCTTTTAAACGAAGAGAATACAAAAAAAATGGTGCAAGCGGAAATGAATTTTGATTTTGACAAAAAAACCGCTACGGCAAAGACCGAGCAAGACAAAAAAGATTTAGTAAGCAGCGAAGAAAAACAAAAGCAAAAAATTATTATTCTTTCGGTTTCACTCGGACTTGTTCTTGTAATAATATTAACAATCGTTATTTTCAGAAGCTTGCGTCAAAATCAGAAAAAAAACAAAATTATTACTTATCAAAAAGAGTTGGTTGAACATCAAAAGGAATTAGTGGACGAAAAACAAAAAGAAATTTTAGATAGTATTTATTACGCCCGAAGGATTCAGCGGGCACTTATTACCAACGAAAAATATATTGAAAAGCTTTTAAATAAAATGAATAATAAAAATGTTTAATTTTAAACGACATATTGTTTTTTGGTGTACACTTGTTGTCGCGGCCCAATGCCTTGCTCAAAACAATTCGGCAGATTCATTGCTATCGTTAATCAAAACAAGCTCCGACGACACAATTAAAATTTCTCGTCTTTTTAATATCAGCAATCTTTTTGCAGACGTAGGTAACCACGATAGCGCTTTGTTTTTTGCTAAAAAAGCCTTGACTTTAGCGGAACTGATGCATAAAAAAGCAATTACCCCTCTCGAATTAAAAGCGTATCACAAGCGGATAGGCTTCTCAAAAAGCGCCATAGGCTTGATTCATTATTACAAAGGTGATTATCTTGAAGCAATGAAGTTTTATAAAGAAGCGCTGGAAATATTCAATACCTATAATATGAATGCTAAAAAAGCTTCAGTATTAGGAAATATGGGCCTTGTTTTTATGTACGGGGGCGATTATCCCAAGGCTCTCGATTATTATCTGCAGGGGCTAAAAATTGATGAAGAAATAAAAGATAAAAGCGGAATGGCGAAACGCCTTGGAAATATTGGAATAGTTTATGAACAGCAGGGTGATTTTACTAAAGCGATTGAGTATTACGAAAAAGCCCTCCGGCTTGCTTATGAGTTAAATGATAAAGCGCGCATTGCAACACAATTTGGGAATATAGGAAATGTATATAACGAACTTAATAATAAAAAACTTGCGTTAGAAAATTATCAGAAAGCTTTAAAAATTGCAGAAGAAATAAAAGATAAAAAAAGAATAACCGTGCAGTTGATAAATATAGGGCTTATTTTTTTGCTCGATAATAATAATACCACAGCTATTGAATATTATCGTAAAGCGCTCAGGCTGGCTTGGGAAACCGGCGATAAGAATAGAATGGCCATCCTTTTCGGCAACATTGGTTTGGCTCAGATTTCGCTGAATAAATTTTCGGAGGCGCATGATAATATTATTAAGGCGATAGCCATGTCTGACGCCCTCGGATTAAACGACTACAAAAAAGAATTCTACGGGTACCTGAGTACGCTGTATGAAAAATCAACACTATCGCTTCCTGATACCAGCGGTAAAAAATTTTTAAGTAACGAGCAAATGAGATTGCTGTCAAAGTATTATTATATCAAATATATAGCGTTACGAGATACGCTTATGGGTACCGAACGACAAAAAGATATTGTAAGAAAGCAATTAAACTTTGAGTTTGATAAAAAACAACGTGAAGATGAATTAATCAGGGAAAAGGAAAGGGCTATTGCAAAGCAAGAAGCACAGAAAAAAAATATTATTCTTCTTGCTACTATATCCGGTTTGTTTTTGCTTTTTGTTTTCTCGGGTTTCGTGGTGTATTCGTTAAGAAAAACAAAGAAACAAAAGAAGATTATTGAGTTGCAGAAGCAGTTTGTAGATGAAAAACAAAAGGAAATTTTAGATTCCATTCGTTATGCTAAACGGATTCAACAATCGTTGTTGACTTCTGAGAAGTATATTGATAAAAACTTGAAACGCCTAAATAAAACATAAATGGTAAATCATTTTAAAAAAATTATTTTCTGCATTTTCCTGATTTGTTTTTACATCCTTACTCATGCAAAACAAAGTCAGCTCGATTCATTAAAAAAAATCTTCAATAGTGGCAGCCACGATACCACAAGGCTCAAAGCTCTGGTTGGCATAACCGAAATACTGGCCTCAACAAATCCAGATACAGTAATCGGGCTTTGTAACACAGCAATTGATATTGTTAATAAAAATTTGGCCGATGCGAATAAATCCGAAAAAGGCGTTTATTTGTTTGTAAAATCTACCGCCATCAACAACATTGGTTTCATTTACCAAATGCGGGGCAATATTCCGGTGGCATTGGAATATTATGAAAAGAGTATGAAAATTCAGGAAGAAATTGGCGACAAATCAGGACTCGCAAACTCGCTGAACAACATCGGCTTCATTTACAAGCAGCGTGGTGATGTTAAAAAAGCGTTGGGATACTGGAATAAAAGTTTAAAAATAAGACAAGAAATTAACGACAAAGCGGGAATCGCAAACTCATTGAACAACCTTGGGTTGATTTATAGACAACAAGGCGACATACCAAAAGCGATTGACTATTTCATGAAAAGTTTGAAAATACGAGAAGAAATTAACGATAAGCAGGGCGTTTCAACTTCGCTTAACAATTTGGGGCTGGTTTATAAACAGCAGGGCGACGCTGTAAAAGCGCTTGAATATTATTTGAAAAGTTTGAGAATTGCCGAAGAGCTTGGCGATAAAGTACGCGTTGCTTATGCGCTCAACAACATTGGCTCAATGTATAAAGAAAAAAATAATTATACGAAGGCGTTTGATTATTATCGCAGAAGTTTGTTGCTAAGGGAGGAAATAAAAGATAAAAAAGGAATTGCTGAATCGTTAAACAATATTGGCTATCTTTTTCAGCGACAGGGTAATTTGGAAAAAGCAGAGGAGTTTCTTCTAAAAAGTTTAAAAATTCAGGAAGAAATACAGGATAAGTCGGCGGTGTCGCTTGTGCTAACTAGCATTTCGTCGGTTTATCTCGAAAAAGGAAAGGTGAATAAAGCGTTTGCTTTTGCAACACGCTCAATGAAGCTTGCAAAAGAACTTGGTTCTCCCGAAAACATACGGTACTCTTCTCAATTACTTTACGAAGTTTACAAAAAACAAAAACAATTTAAACCCTCTTTAGAAATGCATGAGTTGTACATTCAAATGCGCGACAGTATTAATAATGCTGAAACCAGAAAAGCCAGTGTGAAAAAACAATTCCAGTACGAATACGAAAAAAAGACGACAGCCGACAGTGTAAAAAATGTGGAGCAATTAAAGCAGGAAAAGCTAAAATACGAACACGAAATTCAGCAACAGAAAACTTATACTTATGGGGGAGTAATTGGTTTTCTATTAATGATTATTGTTGCAGCAGTTTCGTTTCGCGCGTTTAAACAAAAACAAAAAGCGAACGAAATAATATCGCGCCAAAAATTAATTGTTGATGAAAAACAAAAAGAAATTTTAGATAGTATTTATTATGCAAAACGCATTCAAACCGCGCTAATCACTTCCGAAAAATATATTGGTAAGAATATTGACCGATTAAATAAAAATTAGATCAGTCAGCGGCCGCCGCATCTTCTATTTTGCTCATTTTTGCAGCCGTATATTTACCACTCACCCACTCCACTATTTTACCATCTTTATCCAAAACGTAAAAATAAGGCTCTTTATCATCGGTAACGTTAAATTTCTTTTTTAGCATTTTTATATCGGTGTCCGAATCAACAATGTATTTCCAAAATTCTTTATCAGTACCGTTCTTAAAATCCTCAACTGCTTTTTTAAAAATGGAAATCATCGGAACAAAATAAAAATACACATCGTAAACTTCCGCCATATCGAAATTATTTTTTCCTGATTCGCTTTTTTTGACAAATGTTTCATACATGGGGTTCAGCCATTTTTTTAATTCCACTTCCGCGTCGCGGTTATACACCAATCCCACCACTGTAAATTTTGTATTCTTACCCGAAATCGTTACCGGTTTATTTTCTAAATTCTTTCCCAGCATCATCGGAAAAGTTTCTCCTTTTTGTCCTAATAATGATTGTGCCATTCCAAAAACACAAAACGCGAACATAAATCCAAAATACTTTTTCATAATTTTATTTTTTTTAAGTTTAACAAATATCTATTTTTTCTATTCTTCCCTGGTGGCGACCGCCCTCAAACACCGCGCTCATAAAGGCCTCCGCGCAAGCGAACGCTTCTTCCTTAGTAATAAATCGTGCAGGCAGCGCCATCACATTAGCATCGTTGTGTTGTCGCGCTAACGAAGCCACTTCGCTGTTCCAGCATAAGGCACCGCGAATTCCTTTATGTTTATTTACACTCATATTTATTCCGTTACCGCTTCCACAAATAACAATTCCTAAATTACTTTCTATACTTAAAACCGAATTTGCAACGGCGTGTCCGTAATCGGGATAATCTGCTCTTTCAGAACTAAAACATCCTTTATCAAAAACAACTACATTCTTATTTTTTAAATAATTTATTACTTCTTGTTTTAACTCAAAGCCGGCGTGATCGCTACCAATTGAAATATTCATTTTTTTATGCAGATTAATTCTTACAAAAATACACTTTGTTGGTAATTAGTAATCAACGTTAATTAACACTCATAACTTATGTAGCTGTAAACTAGACTAAGTTAATTCACAACAACAGTGTGTTTGTGTGTTCATATGTTTATTTACCGTTAAGAATTAATCAACTTCTTATTCGGGTCTTGTTCGTTTAAAATGTTATGCCGAAGCCCTTTGTTAATTGCAACACAAAATCATAATAAGTTTGCTTTATTTCTTAGAGGTTTATTAGTCGCAACAACCTCTGCTTTTACATAAACTTATTAACGTTAATTACCACTAACAAATTTAATTATTTTACTGTTGTTTTGATTACCAGCCCTTTAATATCTTACCTTTGTTAATAGCTTTGTTAACCAAAGTTTATAAACTAAATATGCAAGTTTTAAACGTTTAAATTATAACAACACTAACACCCTATAATAATACAATATATTTTATTTTAAAATTTAATATTATATATATAATATGAATTTGGAAAAAGGTTACCTCGAAAAAAAAATTGATTTATCGCTTGACTTGTTTGAAGAAATAAGTTATCTTAAGAAGGAAAAAAATGCCGTTATTCTCGCTCACTACTATCAAGATTCTGACATACAAGATATTGCCGATTTTATTGGAGATAGTTTAGGACTTGCCCAGCAAGCTCAAAAAAGTACAGCTGATATTATTTTATTTGCCGGAGTACATTTTATGGCAGAAACCGCAAAAATTTTAAATCCGAAAAAAAAAGTTTTGATTCCTGATTTAAATGCCGGTTGTTCTTTAGCAGATTCTTGTCCTCCGAAATTATTTTCTGAATTTAAAAATAATCATCCCAATCATATTGTTATCACCTATATTAATTGTACTGCCGAAATTAAAGCTTTGTCGGATATAATTTGCACCAGCAGTAATGCTGTTCAAATTGTTGAAAGTTTACCGAAAGATCAGAAAATTATTTTTGCTCCGGATAAAAATTTGGGAGCATATATTAATAAAAAAATCGGGCGAAAAATGGTTTTATGGAATGGCGCCTGTATGGTTCATGAAATTTTTTCGTTAGAGAAAATAACAAAAATAAAATCGCAGCATCCAACAGCCGAATTAATTGCACACCCCGAATGTGAAGAAAATATTTTAGAGGTTGCTAATTTTATAGGAAGCACAACTGCATTATTAAATTATACAAAAAAGTCAAATTCAAACGAATTTATTGTGGCTACCGAAACCGGAATTTTACATCAGATGCAAAAACTAAATCCCAAAAAAACATTTATACCCGCACCACCTAATAATAATTGTGCTTGTAATGATTGTCCACACATGAAATTAAACACCCTCGAAAAAATTTACATAGCCTTAAAATACGAGCAGCCAGAGTTATTAATGGACGAAAACCTTCTAAACCAAGCTAAAAAACCAATTTTGACAATGTTAGAACTTTCAGCTAAATTTGGATTATAAGCATTTTAATAGGAGATTTATTTTGAAGTCATTTAAACATATTATTTTTTTAATTCTTAATTCTACATTCTTAATTATTAATTCTCAAGTTACCAATCCCAACGGGTATAATAAATTTTATTACGATAATGGCGCCATTTCTTCAGAAGGCTTAATGAAAGATGATAAGCCGGATGGTTATTGGAAAAATTATTATAAGAATGGAAAAGTAAAAACGGAAGGTAACCGTAAGAATTTTTTATTGGACAGTATTTGGAAATTTTATTCTGAAAATGGTCGACTTACAAAAAGTATTCATTACGATGAGGGGAAAAAAAACGGTAACGTTTGTAATTACGATACTGGGCAAAAAATAACCTCGCTCGAAATTTTTAAAAACGATATTAAACAAGGTATCACAAAATATTTTTATCGCAGCGGAAAAATAAAACAAACGTTGCCTTATGAAAATGGTAGGCCTAACGGAATTTCTTACGAATTTTCTCCCGACTCGCTCGTGATTGCTATTTACGAATACAAAGGAGGAATTTTACAAAGCACCGATAAAATTAACCGAACAGACGTGGAAGGAAAAAAACAAGGCGCCTGGAAAGAATTTTATGATGATGGAAAAGTAAAAAAAGAAATTCGCTACAACGATGATGTGCTCGATGGTTATGTAAAAGAATATAATGTAAAAGGGAGTTTAATTAAAACCGAAAAATTTAATTTTGGGAAACAAATTTTTAACGCTCCCGAATTAGCAGCTATCGAAATTTATAAAACGTATTATGAAGACGGCACATTAAAATATGAAGGTCCGTATTCCGACGGCTATCCCATAGGAACGCATTATCACTATCGCCAGAAATACCAATGCGACTCGGCGCTTTATAGAAGAGACGATACCACTGATATTTTTATTCATAAATGGGTTTGTGGTAATGTTCCGGTTCCGGATTCAGCCACCGGATATAATGAAGGGGTGGTTATTGAAAAAGGCGCCGTTGACAGTTTGAGAAACAAAATTGGAATGTGGACCGAATATCACAACACAGGCGAGTTTCGTGCAAAAGGATTATTTGCCAATGGAAACAGAATTGGCGATTGGATGTTTTATTATCCCGGTGGAAAAATTGAACAAAAAGGCAAGTATGATAAAAAAGGACACACTCAGGGAATTTGGCAATGGTATTATGAAAACGGCGCTTTAATGCGGCAAGAACTTTATGTGAACGGAAAGCGCGAAGGATTAATGACAGATTATACCGAGGATGGAAAAATTTTAACCAAAGGAAATTATTTCGACAATTTAAAAGAAGGATTATGGGTTTATGAAACCACCGAATACAAAGAAATTGGAAAATACACAGCTGATAAACAAGATAGCTTGTGGCGTACTTATTACATGCCTAAAGAAAAGCCGCGGATGGAAGGCCGCTACCTTAACGGTGAACCCGAAGGACTTCATAGCTGGTATTACCGCAATGGTAAAAAAATGTTTTATGGAAATTACGCCGGCGGATTAAAACAAGGCGATTGGCATTTTTACGATGAAGATGGAAATAATTATTTAACAATAACTTTTGAAAACGATATTGAAACTAAATTTATGGGAGTAAAAATTAGACCAACTTATGAAGAAAGTTTGCGCGATTATTCTAATATTCCGAAAAAAGGCTCCTTAGAAAAAACCGATAATATCAAAAAACAGTAATGTAATTTGAAGAAAGTTGATTTAAATAATTATCAATCTTTAAGCGCCCTTGAGAACTTACCGGCGGCGGTTGCTATTTTCGATAATAAAAATGTGTATTACATCAATAAAAAAACAATCGAAATTTTAAAACTTCCAAAAAACTGTAGGCAAAACATTAAGCAACTATCTATCTTTGATTACATTTTACCAATTTATCACAAACGAATAAAAGAGAGCAATAAAAAAATTGTTTCCGGAAGTGAATTTCCGTTTTTTGAATTTAAAATTAAAGACGCAAAGGGTAATATTATTGACATTGAAGCAAAATCAAACGCTGTTATTTTTAATGGAAAAATAGTAGCGCAAACCGTTTTTAATGTAATTACAGAGCGAGTTAAGGAAACAGAAAATTTAGTTGAGTCGCGAGTGGTTTTAGATTTAGTGGGAGAAAATAATACAGATATTATTTTTAAGTACGATTATTTTCCTGAAGAAAAATACACCTTTATGAGCGACTCAATTAAAAATGTATTGGGATACTCGCCAAAAGATTTTTATAACGATAAAAGGTTTGCTGCTAAAATTATTCATCCTTTAGATAGAAAAAAAATTCCTTCGAATAAAAAAGAGTTTACTAAAACCAAAATAAAGAATAAAACCTCGTTGGTTAGATACAACAAGAAAGATAAATCTATCGCCTGGATAGAAACGTATTATTCCTATATAAAAGACGCTAAAGGAAGAATTATTTCACAATTAGGGATTTGCAGAGACATTACTAAGCTAAAACAAAAAGAAGAAGAATTAAATCAAAAATGGAGTAATTATCGCGAATTATTAAACGAAGCGCCCATTGCTTTTTTTATTCATAAGGATTATTGTTTGTTGTGTAATAACGAAGCGATAAAAATATTGGGAGAAAAATCACCCGAAAAAGTCATTGGTAAAAATTTAATTAATTATATTATTCCGGATCAACAAACGAAAGCCCGTAGCAGATTAAAATTAGTGTTGGCAGGGGCCGAGTTGGGCTTTATACCATACAAGATCACCAACACGAAAGGAAAAATTATTGAGGTAGAACTAAAATCGGTTCCCGTAAAGTACGAGGGAGAAAGCTGTATGCTCACTATTATGCAGGACGTTTCTGATAAAGTAATTTATGCCAAAGAAAAACTAAGAGCCGAGATCGCCGAAGAACACAATAAACAACTGGTAGAAGAAATTCAGCAACGTAAACGCGCCGAAGAAAAATTAAATACAATATTCAATACCTCTACTCATATAATATGGACTATTAATTTAAATTACGAAATAACATCCTATAATAAAAACTACGAAAATCAATTAAAAAAATATTATAAAAGAGGGCTCGATAAAAATATAAATCTTAAAAAACTCTATAAACAAATTTTAGATAAAGATGTATATGATTTGTGGATGGAAAAATATAAGGAAGCCTTTAGTGGAAAATATGTAATTTTTGAAACAGTTAAAGTAGTGGATGTTAACGAAAGCATTTATAGGGAAGTTTATTTTAGTCCGATAAAAAACCAGAAAGGTAAAGTAGAAGGAGTGGTGGCTATTTCGCATAATATTACTGAACGTAAAACCAATGAAAAATTAGCGAAAGAACAAACCGCTAAGCTCGCCGCAATTTTTGAAAGCAGTACGCATTTGGTATGGACCGTTAATAAGAATTTAGAAGTAACCTCGTTCAATAAAAATTTTTATAATGTTATGCGCGAGAAGTATAATATTAAATTAAAACTTAACTCTCCGGTTCACGAAATACTCAATAAAAAATTTCAAAACGTTTATCGTAATTATTGGAACCCCTTATATAAACGCGCCTTTAATGGAGAAAAATTAAAATTTGAAAAGCCTGACTTCGGTAATAAAAACGAAGAAATTTACCGCGAAATTTTTATTAATCCAATTTATAATGAGTCGAATGAAATTAGTGAAGTATCTTGTATTGCTCACGACATTACCGAAAATAAAAAAAATGAGGAGCAAATCCTTGAGCAGTCATCCAGACTAAAAGCAATTTTTGAAAGCGGCGCGCAGTTAATGTGGACGGTTAATACAAACATTGCATTTACATCCTTTAATAAAAACTTTTATAATGCTATTAAAGATTTATATGGTGTTTATCCCGAATTAAATAAAAACCTTCATCGGCCAAAAAAACAATTTGCCACCAACGAGTATCATAAATTTTGGATCGGTAAATACGAGTTGGCTATTGGTGGCAAGGTGGTTGAGTTTATAACGGAGAGAACAAACACTTCCGGAAAAAAAATATTCCGCCAAATGTTTTTACACCCCATTTTCAATCAAAAAAAAGAAGTGGTAGAAGTTTCTTGTATGGGAATTGATATCACAGATAAAGTATTAAACGAACAAAAAATAATAAGTCAGGCCGCTAAACTAAGTTCAATTTTCGACGGTAGCTCGCATTATATTTGGACCGTGGATAGAAATTTCAATCTCACCTCGTTCAATAAAAATTACAGCGAATTACTTACAAAAATATATGGCACCGAGCCAAAACAAGGTTTTGCACTCGATCGCGGAAAAATGTTGAGCGACGAAAAATACATTAATTGGCTCAATGAACAATATAACCAGGCTTTTAATGGAAGAACACTTAATTTTGAATTTTCGCTCATCGATGTTGAAAATAATAAAGTGCATTTAGATGTTTTTTTAAACCCCGTTTACGAAAACGGAAAAATTGTTGAGGTGTCGGGTGTTTCTCACGACGTTACTGAAAAGAAAATAAACGAAGGCCGAATCACCCAATCCCTAAAAGAAAAAGAAGTGCTTTTAAAAGAAGTTCATCATCGGGTAAAAAATAATATGCAGGTAATTTCCAGTATTCTTAATTTGCAATCTTCTTATGTAAAAGACGAGTATGCGCTTAGCCTTCTAAAGGAAAGTCAGAATCGTATTAAAACAATGGCTTATATTCACGAATCACTTTATCAAAATAAAACCTTTTCTTCTATTAATTTTTCGGAATACGTTTCAACACTTACAAGTAATATACTTCAGTCGTACTCTACATCCATACAAAAAGTCAGGCTCGTGTTGGATATTCAAAAAGTCATATTAAATCTCGACACCTCCATTCCTGCAGGGCTTATAATTAACGAATTAGTCACAAATTCAATAAAACACGCCTTTACGGGTACAAATGATGGAATTATTTTAATAAATTTGTTCACAAAAAATAATACCTTGTATCTCGAAGTATCCGATAATGGCAAGGGGTTTCCTAAAGATGTGAATTATAAAAACACCAACTCCTTAGGTTTGCAACTTGTAAATACTTTGGTGGAACAATTAAACGGAACCATTGAATTAAAAGAAAATAAATATAAGGGAACCGGTTTTTTTATTAATTTCCCAATGTAAATCCGAATTGAGTTAATCGAAATAAATATAATGGAAAAATTAAATATTTTTATTGTTGAAGACGAAAGTATTGTTGCTAAAGACATTCAAAACAACTTAATTAAGTTAGGTTACAATGTTTTGGGTATTTGTAATAATGGGAAAGAAGCTATTGCGCAGATAAATGAGTTAGCGCCTAATGTGGTTTTGATGGATATTATGATTAAGGGCGACCTTACAGGAATTGAAGTGGCCGAGCAAATTAAAAAACATAATAATATTCCGGTAATATTTTTAACCGCATACGCCGATGAAAGTACTTTGAGCAGGGCAAAAGTTACAGAACCATACGGATATATTTTAAAGCCATTTAAAGAAATTGATTTACACAGCACAATCGAGATGGCGGTGTATAAACACCAGAAAGATTCTGCTCTTCAAAAAGAGCGCGATTTTTTATACTCATTAGTTGAAAATAAAGACGGCTCTAATAGTGATATTTTATTTGTTAAGGCAAACAGTCGTTTAGTAAAAGTGTATTTGAAGGATATTTATTATGTTGAAGCTTTAAAAGATTATGTGATTATCAACACTCAATACGCGCGATACACCGTTCACTCAACAATGAAAGACATTGATAAAAAATTAGGTACTATCGAATTTATTCGCGTTCACCGTTCATATATAGTACGAATTGATAAAATTCAGGCCATCGAAAATCAAACAGTAGTTTTAGAAAACGAGAAAAAAACAATTCCCGTTGGAGGATCTTATAGAGATGAATTGCTTGGGAAATTAAATCTACTTTAAAGGCACAAAAAAATCTTAAGTCTTTAATATATCATCTTAAATTTTCCTTCTTCAATAAATTGTATCTTTACTAAAAGTATTTTTTGTCTCCAAACTATGATATAATTGTTGTTGGTGCCGGTCACGCCGGATGCGAAGCTGCTGCCTCAGCCGCAAACATGGGCTCAAAAGTTTTATTGATAACAATGAACATGCAAACCATTGCTCAAATGAGTTGTAACCCGGCAATGGGCGGCATTGCAAAAGGACAAATTGTTCGTGAAATAGATGCGCTTGGTGGATATTCCGGAATTGTTTCCGATGTTTCTGCTATTCAGTTCAGAATGCTCAACAGAAGTAAAGGGCCCGCAATGTGGAGTCCGCGAACACAAAACGATCGTATGATGTTTGCTTCTGAGTGGCGAAAAATGTTGGAGCAAACACCTAATGTTGATTTTTGGCAAGACATGGTGAAGGAATTGATTATTAGTAAAGATGCAAAAAGAATTGAGGGTGTTATAACCGGAATGGGAATTGAATTTAAAGCAAAAGCGGTTATTCTTACTAACGGAACATTTTTAAACGGCATAATTCATATTGGAGAAAAACAATTTGGCGGCGGGCGCACTGGCGAATCGGCAGCGTATGGAATAACGGAACAATTATTAAAATTAGGTTTCGAAAGTGGTAGGATGAAAACCGGAACGCCTCCAAGAATTGATGGAAGAAGCCTGGATTATTCTAAAATGGAAAAGCAAGAAGGCGATAGCCAAGCAGGAAAATTTTCTTTCTTAGAAAACACTTCTCCTTTTTTTAACTCAAATAAAACAAAACAACAATTGCCGTGTTATGTAACGTACACGAACGAAAAAGTGCATGAAATTTTAAAAACCGGTTTCGAAAAATCTCCAATGTTTCAAGGAAGAATTCAAGGACTCGGGCCAAGATACTGCCCAAGTATTGAAGATAAAATCACACGATTTTCGGAAAGAGAACGCCACCAATTGTTTGTTGAGCCAGAAGGTTGGGATACAGTTGAGGTTTATGTTAATGGATTTTCGACTTCACTACCAGAATACGTTCAAAATCAAGCACTTAAACTAATTCCTGGATTCGAAAATGCAAAAATGTTTCGTCCGGGTTATGCTATTGAATATGATTACTTCCCTCCTACCCAATTAAACTTAACCCTTGAAACAAAATTAGTAGAGGGTTTATATTTTGCAGGACAAATAAACGGAACAACCGGATATGAAGAAGCCGGCTGTCAGGGATTAATGGCCGGCATGAATGCACATTTAAAAGTGAATGAAAAGTCGCCTTTTATTTTAAACCGTTACGAAGCATACATTGGAGTTTTAATTGATGATTTGGTTACAAAAGGTACCGATGAGCCTTATCGAATGTTTACTTCACGGGCCGAGTATCGTTTGCTATTAAGACAAGATAATGCTGACGTACGCCTTACCCCTATTTCTTATAAATTAGGTTTAGCGTCTGGAGAAAGAAACCAGAAGGTGAAACAAAAAAGAAAACAGTATAACGAAGTTATTTCCTATCTAAAAAATAATAGCGGGGAGCCTGAAAAAATTAACCCTTACTTCGAAACAATAAATTCTGCGCCTCTAACACAAAAATATCGGTACAATAATATTCTTTCAAGGCCCGATGTTACTATAAGCGGAATTGCCGAATGTTCGGAAGATGTAAAAGTATTGATTAATAATTTAGATGAAGAGACGGTTGAGCAGGCCGAAATTTTAATGAAATATGAAGGCTATATTGAACGCGAAAAAGAAAATGCCGAAAAAGTAAAACGCCTGGAAGATCTAAAGTTGAATCCGAATTTTAATTACGATTCAATTATTAGCTTGGGCACCGAAGCAAAGGAAAAGCTAAAGAAATTTAAACCTATGTCGCTTGGGCAGGCCAGCAGGATCTCGGGCATTAACCCTGCTGATATTTCTGTTCTATTAGTTCATTTGGGTAGATAAATGTTGCACGTGGAACAAACCAATAATTCATTAAGTACAAATCAGTGTCCGCTTTGCGGAAAAGATACGCTCGAACCTTTTTTAACTTGTAAGGATTTTACAGTAAGTAAAGAATATTTTCATATAGTTTTCTGCAGCACCTGTAAACTCAAATTCACAAATCCTCGTCCTGATAATTTAAGTATAGGAAATTATTACAAATCGGAAGAATATGTTTCGCATTCTAATACTAAGAAGGGGCTAATAAATAAACTCTATCATTTAGTAAGAAGCTATACTTTGAAAAACAAGCTGAAGCTCATTTCGCGCTATGTTTCACGTGGAACAATTTTAGACTACGGATGCGGAACAGGAATGTTTTTAAAAACCTGTAAGGATGCAGGATGGAATACTTTTGGTTTTGAACCCGATAAAGAAGCTTGCGCTTTTGCTCGAGAAAAAGGCTTAAATGTTTTCGAAAACAAGGAGACAATAAAACAATCAACCTATGATATTATTTCTTTGTGGCATGTTCTTGAGCACGTAAACGATTTAAACGAAACCCTTTCTTTTTTTAAAAACTACCTTTCAGATAAAGGCAGGTTAATTATTGCTGTTCCAAATCACGTTTCATTCGACGCCAAGTTTTATAAAGAGTTTTGGGCCGGTTACGATGTGCCCCGGCACTTATATCATTTCGAGTCATCAACCATTACAGCGCTTATAAATAAATTTGGCTTTACTCTCGAAGAAATGAAACCAATGAAATTCGATAGTTATTATGTAAGCCTTTTATCGGAAAAATATAAAACCGGATCTATGAATTATTTCTCCGCTTTTTTAAATGGACTTAAATCAAATAACAAAGCCCGTAAGGCCGACGAGTATTCAAGCGTCATTTACATCTTTAAGAAAGCCTAAGCTTTATTTAAAGACTTTCCTGTTTTTAAGAACTCGCCTTAAGACTTTCCTGAAAAGTAAATCCTCATTCTAATTAAACCACAAGGCCATTTAAAGACGCTTTAAAAAGGCTTCTCTCTTTTTTAAAGAATCGTATTGTTCTCTCTTTCTTTTCTTTAAACAAAAATATAATACCCCCTTCCTAAAATATTTAAAATTTACCGTCGACTAACAAGTTAAGAAAATGAATTGCCATATTAAATAAGGTAAAAACAATAATGAGATAAATTAATAATTAAAAAAAATAAAATATTATATAATTAAGTTTGTAAATGACCTAAAATCAATTATTAAACTATTTTATCTCTTTATTTTTTTTACATTTATTATAAAAAAATAAATCTAAAACCTATTTTGATGTTTTGTAAATTCCTTAACTTTATACCTGAGTAAGTCGATTTGTTTTCAAGGAAAACGGCTGTTGATAAAGAAAAAATGGAAAGAAAAATATTTAATCCTATTCAAAAAGACCAAGTCACCTTTTTAAAAACTTCTAATGAAACAAAAGCCGAATACACACTAATTGAAGTTGAACTTGCTAATGGAGGAGGGGTTGGACTTCATTATCATAAAACATTTAGCGAGAGATTTGAGTGTATTGAAGGGGCGCTTGAAGTGCAATTAGGAAATAGAATTAATACAATAATTGCAAAAGAAAGCGCAACCGCAAAACCAAACATTAACCATTTTTTTAGAAACCGAAGCGGTAAGGCCTGTAAGTTTAAAGTTGAATTGCGGCCGGCAAACAGAGGCTTCGAACAGTCTTTGCAAATTGGTTATGGTTTAGCGGGAGACGGCTTGTGCAAACCAAATGGCTTTCCAAAAGATCCTTTAATACTAGCCTGGTTATTTGTAATAAGTGAAAGCAATTTGCCCGGATGGAGAAGTATTTTTGAATTTATTCTAAGGCGACAAGCAAAAAAAGCAATCAAAAAAGGGATGGATAAAAAACTAATAGAAAAATACGTAAAATTTTAAAACAAAGACGCTAACTTCTATTTAACATAATAAAAATTATTAAATTATCTTAATAATTAAGCTAAGTGTTTTTAATACTCTTTATCAAACTGCGCTGGAGTTCAATTTTACGTTTGCAGTTAACTAAAACACGAATAAATTTATCGTATTTAAAAATATCAATCTGGTGTTTGTATTTAAAAAAACCGCTAATACCGGTAAAGCGTTTTGTTTGAAATTATTTTTTGTTCATTAAGTCTTCAATTTCATCCGCTTCAATAGGAATGTTTTTCATAAAATCCATCTGTCCGTCGTCGGTAATTAAAATATCATTCTCAATTCTGATGCCCAGATTTTCTTCCGGAATGTAAATTCCCGGCTCGCAGGTAAACACCATTCCGGCCTGCATTGGCTCATTAAAAAAACCAACATCGTGTACGTCTAATCCCATAAAATGAGAAGTGCCGTGCATAAAATATTTTTTATAGGCAGGCCAATCAGCATTTTGCATTTTTACTTCCTCGCTTTTTAACAAACCTAATTTTAATAATTGTTCAGTCATTAATTCACCAACAGTTTTATTATATTTTTCAAATGTATTTCCTACACTTAACATTGATCTGGCGCTTTTAAAAACACTTAAAACGGAATTATATACTTCTTTTTGTCGTTTAGTAAATTTTCCATTTACAGGAATTGCTCTGGTTAAATCACTTGCATAATTAGCGTATTCGGCCGCCACATCTAATAATAAAACATCACCCTCTTTACATTGTTTATTATTTTCTACATAATGCAAAACACAAGCGTTAAGTCCGCTCGCAATAATAGGACCATAAGCGAATCCGGCACTTTTGTTTCTAATAAATTCATGAATTAATTCAGCCTCAACTTCATGTTCCCAAACCCCGGGCTTAACAAATTTAAGTAGCCGCCGAAAACCCTTTTCTGTGATATCGGAAGCCTGCTGAATTAATTCTACTTCATGAGCGCTTTTTATAGCGCGAATTTTATGCATGATAGGGGCAGAACGCTCGTATTTATGTAAGGGAAACTTTTCGCGCATCCATTTAGAAAAACGCATTTCGGAGGTTTCGGTTTCAATAGACCGGCGAGTGTGTTCGTTGCTGTTCAGATAAATGAATTCAGCCTGAAACACGAGTGTTTTTAAAATCTTTTCAAATTCATGGAACCAATAAACGTGCTCAATGCCACTCACCCTTGTGGCTTGTTCTTTATTTAATTTTGCACCTTCCCAAACAGCAATGAGCGCACTGGTTTCTTTTACAAACAACACCTCTTTATGTTTGCCGTCTTTTACATCCGGAAAAATCAACAAAATAATATCTTCCTGGTCAATACCACTTAAATAAAATAAATCGCTGTTTTGTCGGAAGCCCATACTTCCATCGGCATTTGTAGGCAAAATATCGTTACTAACAAACATAGCCATTGCGCCAGGTCTAAGGCTTTGTTTAAATTTATTGCGGTTCTCAATAAATAAACTGCAGTTTATAGAAGCGTATTTCATTTAATTAAGAGATTAAAATTTACAACGCAAATATAACGTTTAAAATAAAGTTTCCCAACAAACACAAAATTAAATAAAAAATATTTTAAAAAAATAGATATAACGGTCTGATTATTGCTACTACCTTAAATATTAAATAAATCACGCTGGCAAAACCTCAAAATAGCCAACCGAGGTATAACTAACCGCACGCTCTATAAAAAAGACCCAAAAACCCTAATACTAATGAGTGAAATGGCTCTTATAGTTATGGACTGACTTGTTTAAGAGATGCTTAACAGGTATTTTAGCTTGGCATTATTTATATTCTCATTGAAAAATAATAACCAAAACAAATATGAAAAATTTAATTAAAGCAGTAGTGATATTTTTATGGATTACTTCCACTTCTTGTTTTAGTCAAGGCGAACCAAACGTTTGGTATTTTGGATATTTTGCAGGAATGAATTTCCCCGGCGGAGGCGCGCCTGTTGCGCTTACCAATGGAATGTGTACGACCAGCGAAGGAAGCGCTTCAATTTCTGATGCGCTCGGAAATTTATTATTTTACACTGATGGCATTAAGGTTTGGAATAAAAATCATGTTATCATGACAAATGGTACCGGTCTTTTCGGAAACCCATCCAGCACTCAATCGGCTGTTATTGTTAAGAAACCAGGGTTTCCTAATATATATTATATTTTTACGGCAGAAGCACAGGCCATGGTAAACGGATTGCGTTACTCAGAAGTGGACATGACTCTTTCGGGAGGGCTGGGCTCTGTTACAGCATTAAAAAACATATTACTTAAAACCCCTTCTTGTGAAAAAATTACTGGAGTGAGGCATTGCAATAACATAGATGTTTGGATAGTTTCTCATGACTTTAATTCAAATCAATTCAGTACATTTTTAGTGACCTCCGCAGGCGTAAATGTTGTGCCGGTTACCAGCAGTGCGGGGTTAACGCCAACCGGAGGCGGAGGAAACCAATCGATTGGACAACTGAAAGCTTCCCCCGATGGAAAAAAGCTTGGCTCAGCAATTTGGGACGTTGCCGTTAACCGTTTCGAATTATTTGATTTTAATAATTCCACCGGAATAGTTTCTAATCCAATTCTATTACCACAATTTGCAGCATCAAGCGGTGCTTACGGCGTAGAGTTTTCGCCCGACGGAACAAAATTTTATGGTACAGAAATTACTCCGGGTAATATTTACCAATGGAATTTATGTGCCGGTACAAATGCTGCCATTGCAGCTTCAGGAGTTTTTATTGGTAATTCTTCGAACAACTTTAATGGCTCATTGCAATTAGGTCCGGATAAAAAAATATATGTTGCGCGTTTAAGCGTTCCTTGGGTGGGAGTAATTACTAATCCAAACGCTTTGGGTGTGGCCTGTAATTATGTTGATAACGGCGTTTCCCTTGCGGGGAAAAACGGATCGCTTGGTTTACCAAATTTTGTTCCTTATTATTTTAAAACACCGCCTCCACCGTTTACTTATACAATTGCGTGTTTAACTGCAAATTTTACTTCTCCAACGGTTGGAGTTACCTCATGCGGAACAGGTAGTAATGCCATTACTGCTTACGCTTGGAATTTTGGAAATCCGGCAGCGGGCGCAAGCAACACCGCTACGATTGCTAATCCTACTCACATTTATACTGGGCCGGGCGTATACACGGTTCAATTAGTTCTTAACTATCCTTGCGGCGCCGACACCTTAAAACAAGTAGTAAACATTACAACGCCTTCGCTTACTATTTTAACCACTTCAGCAACTTGTTCCAACCCCGGATCAGCAACCGTAACGGCTGTCGGTGGAACGGGACCGTATACTTATACCTGGACGCCAACCGCACAAACGACGTCGGTTGCAGTAGGACTTGGTGCGGGAATTTATTCAGTCAATGTAAAAGACGCCAGCGGATGTATTCAAACGGCCACAACCAATCTTGGTTCACAAAACGCTATGTCGGGTACAATAACTACCGCAAGTGTGTCTTGTAACGGCGGAACTTCAGGTACTGCAAGCATTTCCATTAGCGGAGGGTCAGGAAATTATAGTTATACCTGGACGCCGGGTGCACAAAACACAAATAGTGTCACCGGAATGGCGGCAGGATTTTATACCGTTACGGTTAATGATAATAATAACACCTGCTCAATTACCAATACTTTACAAATTTTGCAACCTACAGCTTTAGTTGCTACAATAACACCATCGTCTTTTACGGCGTGTACCAGCAACAGCATAAATTTATCAGCTAGTTTTGTCGGTGGAACGGGACCGTATACTTATACCTGGACAGGCGGCCCATCTAACGGAAATTATTCTGTTTCGCAAACTGTAGGGGGTAATGTTACTTATTCGGTATTTAGTACCGACGCAAATAATTGTTTAGCAAATACAAATGTTATTCTAAATTTTATTACTACACCAACCGTTTCAGTAAACAATCCTACCATATGCGCCGGCCAACAAGCTACTTTAACAGCAAATGGCGCTACTAATTATATTTGGACAGGAGGCGTTTTAGGCGCCACCAATTTGGTTAGTCCGCTTGTCAGTGGTTCGTGGACCGTTATGGGGGCCAACCTAACCTGTACTTCACAAGTTGTATCAACTATTTTAGTGAACCCTTTACCCGTAATTAATTTTGCAAACAATAATGTTTCTTGTTTTGGATTAAGTGATGGAGTTTCTAATTCGGCTGTTACTGTTGGAACAGGGCCGTTTACCTTTACATGGACTTCAACGCCTGTACAAAACGCCGCTAACGCAATTGGATTACCGGCAGGAAATTATACTTGTTTTGTCACTGATAATTTTGGATGCAGTAATAGTTCAGCTACTCAAATTACACAACCGCCCGTATTAACTTTAGCTATTAACGCCAGTGCTAATTCAGCATGTGCCGGAAGCGTTATCAACCTTAACGGAATTGCGGCTGGAGGAACAGGACCATATACTTTCACCTGGACAGCAGGACCAACCCTTAGTGCATATTTGGTAAATGAAAACATCGCCGGTAATTATACTTATACCGTTTCTTCGAGCGACGCTAATGGGTGCAGTAAGGCGCAAACCGTTATGTTAACATTTAATCCTCAGCCAACCATTACAGCAACAAGCGCAACAGTTTGTTTAGGCCAAATTGCCACCTTAACCGCAAGTGGAGCTAACACTTATTTATGGATGCCCGGAAACATTTCGGGAAATACCTATACAGTTAATGGTAATGTTGCAACAAATGTAAGCGTTGTTGGAAACGCATTAGGATGCACCGGTCAGGCCACCGCAGCAATTACGGTAAATCAAATTCCAAACGCAGCGATAAATAATTTGATTAATAAAGGATGCGTGCCTTTGTGCGTTGATTTAACTTCGGCTAACACTGCAACTAATATTGTTAACTATAGCTGGAACATTAACAACACAGTAATTAATTCGGTTAATGCAAACATTAATTATTGCTTTAAAACCTCAGGAAACTATACTGTTGATTTAACTGTTGTTGATAATAACGGCTGCATTAATACTTCGGGTCCTATCCTAATAAATGTTTATCCAAAACCAATTGCCGATTTTAATCATGCTCCTATAAAACCAATAATTAATATTGATCCTGATGTAACGTTTACCGACGCTTCTTACAACGCAACTATTGCAAGTTGGAATTGGTATTTTATGAACACAGCGCAATTTCAATCTACACAGCAAAACCCTACTTTTACTTATAATGAGCCCGGAACTTATGCGATTGCTCTCGTTGTAAAAAGCGACAAAGGCTGTTTAGATACTATTGTAAGAACATTAGTTGTAGGAGAAGATTTTGGAATTTATGTTCCCAATACGTTTACACCAAACGCCGATGGCAACAATGATATTTTTCAACCCAAAGGATTTGGCGTGGTGAAATACGAGTTAAGAATTTTTAATCGCTGGGGAGACGAATTGTTCTACACCCAGGAATTTGAACGCGGATGGGATGGAATCATAAAAGGAATTACTTTAAAAGATGATGTTTACACTTGGAAAATTAATGCAACAAGTGTTTTTGGTAAACACCACGAATTAAATGGACATGTTACTCTGATGAAGTAAAAATAAAAAAAATCCAGCAAACAATGCGGGATTTTTTTATTTAAATAATTTTTTCAATAATTCTGATTAAATAATTCAATAGCTTTTTTCTGATGAAGTTTTTCATTTATTCCAAAATAAATACAGCCTCCTATACAAATAGCGCCTAATCCGATTAGCGAGTAACCAAGACTTTTTCGGGAGGAAAGGCCGGTCATATTTTCATTGAAGAGAAATTGCGAATTCATAAAACAGGCCGTTCCAATAATTGCAATTGGTATTCCAATCAAAGAAACAATCCGTAGTTTATTAGCTTTATTAGCTTTTAGTAAATGATAATTAATTTTAGGATTATTTTTTTCTTTTAAGAGAAAGTTTAGCTCATATTCACTTATATATCGCCGCTTAAAGTAAAAATTACCACCCTTTTGTTTTATTTTTGGAGAAGCAAAAAGAGGAGTAAAGAAAAGATTTTTTACATGGGTATTTTCTTTTTTAATAGAAATGTTTTCAAAAGAATTAATTTGAGATTTTGGTTCTAACTCCGGCAAATCTTCGGTAACACCCAACAACACCGATTTATTAATCTTGGAAATTGAATCTTGCGAAAAAGCGACCTTAACAAAAACTAAATTGATTATAATAGGAATAGTAAAATAAAATAATCTCATGGCTTTAGGTTTAAAGAATAGTAATTAGTTTAATTTTTATAATAAAGGCAACAGAAAATTAGCAACAGGTATGAGGTTCGTTCCTAAAGTAACTATCAGTAATTTTTTAACAGCTAATTCTTTTGATAATTTAGAAGCAGTATATTTTTGCGAAACTTCTTTTGACGGAAGAGAGAGCCTTACCTCGAAACAAATTCGTGGGTTAAGTTTGTTTTTTATTATTACCGTTCCTTCTGAGCGAAATTTTTTTGAAGGCTCATAAGCAGGCAGACAAATATTTTTTGGAAAAACGGTAACCTTTTTAGCTCTATGTTTAAGAAAAGGTTGATTTAACATTAAAGGAGTATAAACGCGTTGCGTTAAAGCCTCTGTTTTATTTATTGAATTGTTTTCTGTTTTAGTTATTGTTTTTTTACCTGTAAAAAACAATGCGAAACTTAATGTTAAGCTTACTGCGAGGATAGTGTTTTTTGTTTTCATAGTTTTTGTTTTATAATTGGATTAATATTATAAGTCAAAACTACTTCCGCAGAGACCGCATTAGAAACGGATTTGTGCTTAGTGATTTTCAAATTAAGTTTGTTTTGCAAAAACCCCTTGTTTTTAAGTTTCTTAAGGAGAATAATTTGCCTTTTTCGCAAAAGAAATATTGGTAAATTGACTTTTACGCAAAAACCCGTACCTTTATTAATCACAATTACTAAAAATAATTATGGTAAAAACACAAAAATCTTTGCCCTTACAGGAGGTTTTGATTAAAAAACTTAAAGAAACGCTCCCGCCAAGTGTTGGATTGGCGGAAGAATTAGCAGATGTTTTAGGTATTAGTTTGGATAGTGCCTATAGAAGAATAAGATGCGAAACGGATTTAAGCATCGATGAAGTTTATAAACTCACAAAAAAATATGCAATTTCTGTAGATAGCGTTTTCTCAAACCTTAGCGATACGGTTACTTTTACTTATACTAAGCTAACGGATAGTCCGGGGAATTTTGGAAAATATCTGGACAGAATATACGCGCACGTTAAGGGTATAAATTCTTTTTCAGAAAAAAAAATTGTTTACGCGGCCGAAGAGGTGCCTTTATTTTATTCTTTCATAAGTGAAAAATTAACTCAGTTTAAATTATTTTATTGGCAGAGGAGTGTTTTAAACGTTCCTGAATTTCAAGGTAAAAAATTTGAATTTGGTTTGGTGCCGGACTCTCAAGTTAAATTAGCGATGGCCGCTTTAAAAGAATACAAAAACATTCCCAGCGTAGAAATATGGACTAACGAAACCATTTTTACGGCCCTCAAACAAGTTGAGTTTTTTTTCGACAGCGGTGTTTTTAAAAACAAAGAAGACGCCGTTACAATTGTTGAAGAAATAAAAAAAATGGCTCAATACATTGAACAGTGTGCCGAAACAGGAAGAAAAGAAATTAGCCATGCTTCCGAAACTTTTCAATTATATCATAGTGAAGTGGTGCTTGGCACAAATTGCGTTTACATCCATTCGGGGCAGGCTAATTACGCTTATATTACATTTAATACCATCAATTCTTTAACCACTAATAATCTTGAGTTTTGCGAAGAAACAGAGCATTGGATAAAAAACCTTATTCGCAAAAGTACATTGATAAGTGGTGTTGCAGAAAAACAGCGCTTTCAGTTTTTTAGCCAGATGCATAAAAATATTGACTCTTATCTTGAAAGAATAAAATAAACTTATATAAAAATTGTACATTTGCCTGCCTACCGTAGCTGAGCAGGCGCGATGGCAGGCAGGTAATCCTTAATTTTAAAATTATGATTGATTTAGCAGGAATTATTTCTATTACGGGGCAGCCCGGTTTGTTTAAGGTTGTAGCACAATCTAAAAATGGAATTATTGTAGAAGGCATGGTGGATAAAAAAAGAGTTCATGTTTATTCTACAACAAAAGTGTCAACACTTTCTGATATTGGAATGTATACAACAGGAGAAGATAAGCCAATGGATGAAATTGTTACTGCAATTTATGATAAGGAAAAAGGCGGACCTTGTGTTAACGCTAAAGCGGATGATAAAGAAATTGAAGCATATTTTGCACAGGTGCTTCCTGATTACGACAAGGAAAGAGTTTATGTGAGCAACATGCGAAAATTATTTAGCTGGTATACTGTTATGCAAACGACCGATAATCTTAAAATAAAAGAAGAGAATAAAGACGCAGACGGAAAAATTATTAAAACTGAAGACAAACCTAAGATTGTTGCAAAAACATCTTTAAAAGATACCGGAAAAGGTGGAAAAACTATGGCCGGGGTTAAAAAAACAGCCGGAGTTAGAAAAACAGGCACCGCATAAAAACCCATATTTTCATCAAAAAATAGCGAAATCGTGTCTAAAAGGCACTACTTTTTGTTAAAATATAGAATTACTGACGATTTTTGGAAAATTCCAATTTTTCAAAAAATCAATTAGAACTAAAGAGGAATATTTAAAAACTCTCTCGTCACTTTTTCGGCCTTTGCGAAAGCGTCTTTTAATTCTTCATTTAAAATAAAGGTATCGAAGAGTTCGGCGGTTTTTAATTCTTTTTCGGCTTTTGTTAATCTGCGCGAAATACTTTCTGCGCTATCTGTACTTCTGCTATGAAGGCGTTCTTCGAGTATTTTTATGCTCGGAGGCATTACAAAAACAGCTAAGGCTTTTTCTTTAAACTGGTTTTTAAGATTTAATCCTCCTTCTACATCAATATCAAAAATTACATATTTGCCTTTATCCCAAATACGTTGAACTTCGCTCTTAAGAGTACCGTAATAAGTACCCGGATATACTTCTTCCCACTCTAAAAATTCACCATTATCAATTTTTTTCTTAAAATCTTTAGTGCTTAAATAATGATAATCTTTACCGTTTTCTTCTACGCCGCGTTTAGGACGACTTGTTGCAGAAATTGAAAATTCGAGATATTTTGGGAAAGTCTTTAATAAATGCTGCACAATGGTTGTTTTTCCGGATCCGGAGGGGGCCGAAAAAATAATGAGTTTCCCGTGCTTCATGCGTAAAGATACGTTTTTTCATTAGAGAAATGACTTCTCCCAATACAAAACTCTTAAATCCCCAGCTAATTGGCAGTTTTTATCCCAAAAAACTTTTGATAATCCTAAAATTACCCTATATTTGCCCTCCCAATTTAAAAACAAAAAACCCTATGTATGCAATTGTAGAAATAGCCGGGCAACAATTTAAAGTGGAACGTGGACATAAAGTTTACGTTCACCGCCTTGAGGCTAATGAGGGTGCTAAAATTGAGTTTGACCGCGTGTTATTATTAGATGACGGAGGAAAAATTTCTGTTGGCAACCCCACTGTTGATGGCGCAAAAGTAGCCGCAACAGTTATTGAGCACCTTAAAGGTGACAAAGTTATTGTGTTTAAGAAAAAGCGACGTAAAGGATATCAAAAGTGGAACAACCACCGCCAATCGTTTACACAAATTTTAATTCAAGGCGTTTTAGGCAAAGGCGAGACTTTGAAAGATGAACTTCCTGCTGAGAAAAAAGCGAAATATTCTTTTGTTTCTAAAAAAGCAGAAGTAAGCGCAGAAGTTTCTCACGATGAAGAAACAGAAGTCCCGGTAGAAAAAGCGCCCGCTAAAAAAGTAACGAAGAAAAAAGAAGATTAAAAATCTAAAAGCGAAATGTGGACTTGTGAATTAACTCTCCAAATCACAACTCGCTAATTAAAAAATTAAATAAGATGGCACACAAAAAAGGTGAAGGTAAAGTAAAGAACGGCCGCGAGTCGCACAGCAAACGCTTGGGCGTTAAAATTTACGGCGGACAAACTTGTATCTCCGGAAACATTATTGTTCGTCAGCGCGGAACGGTTCACAAACCGGGAGAAAATGTTGGTATGGGAAAAGACCATACTTTATTTGCATTAGTTGACGGTACTGTAGTTTTTAAAAAGAAAAGAGACGACAGATCATACGTTTCGGTGGTTCCGGCGCAAGCTTAAGAAATGAAAAATGTTGAATTATAAATTTTAAATTAATTCAACATTTATAATTCAACATTTATAATTTTATAAGCCTGCCGATTTTACGGTGGGCTTTTTTATTTTTAATCATGATTAAATTGATTTTAATGATTTTCAAATGCAAGTATTCGAAAATCAAATTACCTTTGGTATACAATTAATTTTATGTTACAGTTAAATTATATAAGAGAAAATAAAGACGAAGTTTTAAAACGCCTTTCAATTAAACATTTTAAGGATGGTGAAAGTGTTATTACGAAAATTATCGAGTTAGATAACCATCGCCGTAACTCACAAAAAGAAGGCGACAACAATAAAGCAGAAGCAAACGCTTTGGCGAAACAAATTGGTGAGTTAATGAAAAGCGGAAAAAAAGAAGAAGCCGAAAAATTAAAATTAGTTACTGTTGAATTAAAACAAAAAGAAAAACAGTTTGATGAAAAATTAAAAAACATTGAAACAGAAATTCATCAATTATTGGTTCAGGTTCCGAATTTACCAAGCGAAAAAGTTCCTGCAGGAAAAACACCGGAAGATAATGAAGTTGTTTTGAAGAACGGAAACAAACCGAATTTAGCAACAGGCTCTGTGCCGCATTGGGACTTAACCACAAAATATAATTTAATTGATTTTGAATTAGGTGTAAAAATTGCGGGACCGGGATTTCCGGTTTACAAAGGAAAAGGCGCCCGCTTGCAAAGAGCGTTAATAAATTATTTTTTAGATAAAGCCATTGCTGCCGGTTACAACGAAGTGCAGCCTCCGATTTTAGTGAACGAGAGCAGTGCCTATGCCACCGGACAGTTACCCGATAAAGAAGGACAAATGTATCACACGCCGGTTGATGATTTATATTTGATACCAACCGCTGAGGTGCCGATTACAAATATTTACCGAGATGTTATTTTAAAGGAAAATGATTTGCCGATAAAAAATTGCGGTTACACGCCTTGTTTTAGGAGAGAAGCGGGGAGCTATGGGAAGGACGTTAGAGGCTTAAATCGTTTGCACCAGTTTGATAAAATAGAAATTGTTCAGATTGCTCATCCCGAAAAGAGTTACGAAATTTTAGAGCAGATGAAAGACTATGTTGTGGGGATTTTAAAAGAATTGGAATTGCCATTTCGTGTTTTAAAGTTGTGTGG
This sequence comes from Sphingobacteriaceae bacterium, assembly GCA_023251725.1. Lineage (GTDB taxonomy): Bacteria > Bacteroidota > Bacteroidia > B-17B0 > Aurantibacillaceae > JAHEYG01. Next base: position 32,962 of record JAHEYG010000029.1, read on the forward strand.
CGGCGACTTGAGTTTTGCTTCGGCATTAACTTATGATTTAGAGGTGTGGAGCGCAGCGCAGCAAAGATGGTTAGAAGTAAGTTCTGTTTCTAATTTTGAAACTTTTCAAACCAACAGATTAAAATGCCGCTTTAAAGATACAGATGGAAAAATGCAATTGGCACACAGTTTAAACGGAAGCGCCTTGGCCTTACCAAGAATTGTGGCTTCTTTATTGGAAAATAATCAAACGCCGGAAGGAATTAAAATTCCGAAAGTATTAATTCCGTATACGGGATTTGAAATAATAAATTAATAATTCGCTTAAAGCGGAAGGGAAAAATGAAAGCTCAATATTTTTTATTTATTTTATTGGGAACCATTTTTTGGAGATGCGGACATTCCAATCTTTATAACAAACAAATTACTTTATTAGACAGCACTAAAATAGTTTTACAAGTAAAGCTAAACGAATTAAAAAAAGCGGAATCTAATATTAGCCACTTGCCTTTCGGGAAGTTTGAAGCGTACACTGTTTTTTTAAATTCTAATTTAAAAGACACCATTAATAAATTTCAGGCAAACGCCTTGCAACTTTTTATGAGCTCAGGAAAGACTATTAAGCAATTTAACGAAAGTAAACCCGCCTTAATTAAACAAACCGAAACAAGCATTTTACAAATTCAAAAATTATCGGGCGATATAAAAGAAAACAGTGTTGCACAAAATGTTATCGATAATTATTTTAATAATGAAAAAGCGGAGGCAGACAAATTAATAAATGTTATTGAGCAAAACATTAAGGCCTTAAATTTAAGCCTGGTTAATTTTAAAAACAGCACACCGCGAACAGAGGAACTAATACGACAAATAAATAACGGACAATTACCTGCAATAATTACCGACTCAATCTCTGAATAGAATGGCTATTTCGTTTTCTTCCCAAAACATAACTTTTAAACTTAAAAAAAAGGTCAAAATAAAAAACTGGATTATTGCCGTTTCTAAAAAAGAAAAAAAGGCTGTTGGAACAATCGGCTATGTTTTTAGCAACGACAAATTGCTTTTAGAAATGAATAAGCAATATCTTAAACACAATACTTATACCGATATAATTACATTTGATTATTCGGAGGGAAAAAAAATATCGGGAGAAATTTT
>JAHEYG010000030.1 GCA_023251725.1 Sphingobacteriaceae bacterium
AGTATCATATGGGAAATTTTGCCAAAAGCAATCGGCCCTCTCCGCATTTTTCCAAACAGTTTCATTTAAATCACCATCCACAATAATTTTTTCAGAAATTTTAGAAACGGAAACTGATTTAGCGGGTTGGTCTTGTGACTGAGAGTAAAAGTTTACTAGGGAGAAATAAAAAATAAAGATGTTTCTCAATAGAATAGATAATTGGAAAGCTGTATGGTTAAATAGTTGAATGGTTATTGATTTATTTTGAGAATAGAGAAACTTAACCATTTAATCATTTAACCATAAAACCATTTAACTATTTTCAATCTAAACTTTAAAGTTTCACCGCCTGCAATTGTTCTTTGAATATTTTCATTCCTTCTGATGCCACCGCTTTTATGTGTTTAAGATTAGCAACATAATCTAAATTAAATTCGCCCGGATCAATTAACCATTTTAATGCTGTTTGCGGAACGTAATTTAAAATTCCTGCCGCCGGATAAACATTCAGTGAAGTTCCGATTACCACAAACAAATCGGCCTTTTCTGCAATCAAAATAGCATTGTCCATTTCAGGAACCATTTCGCCAAACCAAACAATGTGTGGCCTTAACTGAGAACCTTTTTCACATCTGTCTCCCATTTTTACTTCCCACTTATTTAGTTTAGAAATTAATTTTTCATCTACCGAACTTCTTACTTTCATTATTTCACCATGCAAATGCAACACATCCTTACTACCGGCCCGCTCGTGCAAATCATCAATGTTTTGCGTAATTATTTTTATGTTGAAAGTATTGCTTAAAGTCGCAATTATTTTGTGCGCCTCATTCGGCAAAGCTTCCATCACTTGCTTGCGACGTAAATTGTAAAAATTATTTACTAAAGCCGGATCTTTTGCCCAGGCCTCGGGCGTTGCCACATCTTCAATTTTAAATTCTTCCCATAGGCCACCCGCGTCTCTGAATGTTTTCAGTCCGCTCTCGGCACTTACTCCTGCCCCGCTAAATATGACCAGATTTTTTTTAGACATTTTTTCTATTCGCCAAGTTACATTACAAATTTTGCTTTACAAAATCCAGAATTTTAGTGTACAAATGTAAACGTGTAAATCCACCAAAGATGCCGTGGTTTTTATTGGGATAAGCCATAAAATCAAAAGGAATATTATACATCACCATGGCATTAGCCATTTCCATAGTATTTTGAAAATGCACATTATCATCGGCGCTGCCGTGTACCAATAAAAATTTTCCTTTTATACTCTTCGCAAAATTAACCGGCGAATTATCTTCGTAACCACTTTTATTATCGGCAGGCTTTCTTAAAAAACGCTCAGTATAAATATTATCATAATATTTCCAATTAGTAACCGGCGCCACTGCAATTGCCATCTTAAAATATTCTGCTCCTTTTGTAATTAATAATGAAGCCATGTAGCCGCCATAACTCCATCCCTGAAATCCAATTCTTTTTTTATCCACGTAAGTTAAATTGCCTAAATACTTTGCCACTTCAATCTGATCAATAGTTTCTAATTTTCCCAATTGCAAATACGTGCTGTGTTTAAATTGCCGTCCTCTCCCCTGCGTACCTCTGTTATCCACGCAAACTACCATGTATCCTTCCTGACAAAGCATTTGATGCCACCAATAATCATTATCCCAAGCATTATTGCACTCGTTGCCGCCAGGACCACCATACGTGTACATATAAACAGGATATTTTTTACTTTCATCAAAATTTTGGGGCTTCATCATCCAGCCATTTAATTCAACGCTTTCAGAAGTTTTAAAAGCAAAAAATGTTTTCTCAGATAATTTATAACTTTTCATTTTTTCTTTCAACGATTTATTATCTTCTAAAACTTTTACCAATTTACCATCGGCGGTATGCAATTCGTAAACCGGTGGAGTATTGGCATTGCTGTAAGAACTCACATAATATTTAAATCCCGCAGCGAAATCAGCACTTGTTTGCCCATCTGCGTTTGACAATCTTTTTTTAGCGCTGCCATCTAATTTTACACTGTACAAACCGCGGTTAATGGCACCTTGCTCTGTGGAAGTATAAAACAGTGTATTTGTTTTTTCGTCGTAGCCATTAAAATCGGTTAGATCCCAATTGCCTTTTGTAATTTGATTAATTAATTTTCCTGAAAAATCGTAATAATATAATTGCTTAAACTCATCCTGTTCGCTGCTCCAAATAAATCCTTTGTTGCCCGAAAGAAAAGTTAAGTCATCGGTAATTTCAATATATGTTTTTGCTTCTTCAGTTAAAATAATTTTTGTTGTACCATCGCCGGCATTAGCAAATAACAATTCCACTTTATTTTGCAAACGGTTCATTCGCTCGATAGCTAATATCTGCGGATCCTTAGTCCAGATAACTCTGGGTATATAAATATCTTTTTCGGTTCCTGTATTAGCCACAATTGTTTTTGCCGTATTGCTGTCGAAAATATTTACTGATACAATTGAATTATCTTCGCCGGCTTTGGGATATTTAAAAGTTTCTTTTACCGGATACAAAGCGCCTTTATACAAATCCATACTGTATTCTTTTACATTGGTTTCATCAAATCTGATGAAAGCTAAATAGCGGCTATCGGCACTCCACGAAAACATATTGGCTTTCGAAAACTCTTCTTCGTACACCCAATCGGCCCATCCATTTTTTATTTTATTATGTTCGCCGTCTTTGGTGATTTGAATTTCTTCATTGCTCTCGAGATTTTTATAAAATAAATTATTATCTCTCACAAATGCCACTTTTTTTGAATCGGGCGAAAACGTGGGAAACATTTGTTTTCCATTAGATGACAATTCAATTAGTTTTTTTGACTTTATATCAAAAACATAATTTTTTGCAGTGGCCGAACGACGATAAATATGTTCAGGTTCGGTAGAAAGAATTATTTTGGATTCATCCGGACTAAATTGATATCCCGAAAGGTCAATCACTTTCCCATTAAACTTAACATCGTCGCCCTTTACCAGAACACTCACTTTTTTATCCGACTTAATATCATATTTTACCAAATCCTGCAGATCGCCTGCTTTTTCCAAATCGGTAAAGTGCATTCCGTCAAGCATAGCATTATAACCATCGGTTGCTGCCGAACGGAAAGTATATTTTACCCAAAGATCCTCAAGCGTAATTTTGGATTGACCAATAGCATTAAAACAAAGGTTTATTACAATGATTAATACAGTAAATAAATGTCGCATGGCGTTAAATTTTATCCTGTGAATTTAATACTTTAATTCCCAAAAATTCAGGTTCATTCTTTAAAATCACGCCTTTTACGTGAGTAAATTGTTATTAATAAGTGATTCTGTTCAAAACAATTCTGCATTTCACTCAATTGTTGAGTGGTTTCAATAAATTTAGTTCGCTAATTAAATTTTTATTTTTAGATTTAGCCTCATAACGTAAATCCATCCTATGCAAAGATATCGCGCCTTAATCATCGATGATGAAGAGAACAGCCGCAGCAACACAATGAATATGCTGCAAAATTATTGTCCCGAAGTTGAAATTGTTGGAGAAGCTTCCAGCGGTCCGGAGGGAAAAGTTAAAATTCAGGAATTAAAACCGCACGTAGTTTTTTTAGATATAAACATGCCCGGCATGAGTGGTTTTGAAATGCTGGAAGGTATTTATAACCGCGATTTTTGCGTGGTATTTTTAACAGCTTATAGCGAACACGGGATTAATGCCGTTAAAGCCGGCGCTACAGATTACCTGATGAAACCTCTTATTTTAAGTGAGCTTCAGGGAGCAGTTAGAAAAACAATTCAGCATTACGAAGCAAAAGGCGGAATTGGTTCAAAAGAAGAAAAAGATAAAAACCTGGTTTTAATTAATCACAGCAAAGGATTTAATTTAATTGATTTTAAAGATATTGTTTGGTTAGAAGCCAATGATAATTACACTACGTTGTATTTACATAATCTTAAAAAAATTGTTGCTTCTAAAACTTTAAAAGAGTTTGAAGCGATATTACCTTCCAACGAGTTTTTCAGAACGCATCGTTCTACATTAATAAACGTGGCCTTCATTAAAGAATATAGCAATAACGAAGGCGGCGAAGTTATTTTGAGCGATGGCACCCACGTTCAAATATCAAAAGCGCGCGTGCAGGAATTTGCCGATTTTATTAAAAACCGTTCGGTTTCGCCTAAGTAGAACTTACAGCTTTTTTTAACCACTAAGACACTAAGAACACGCAGAAACACTAAGAAATCTAAGTGCAACTTAGTGTTCTTAGTGTCCGATAGCCATCGGACTTAGTGGTAAATTTTATTTTGATATTCAATTTTTAGAACCGCCCATAATTTTGTACTTTTATATCTTATCGGAATTAAGCCGATTTGCGAATATCAAACCTTATCTGTTTTTAATATTTTGTTTTTTTGCTTCGTTATTTACGGCGCAAAATAAGTCTTTTTCTTACCAGCATTACGGTGCTGAGGATGGTTTAAGCAATTCTACTATTTTATCCATTAAACAAGGGCCGAACGGATTAATGTACATGGTTACTCCCAACGGAATTTATTCTTACGACGGGTACAATTTTATAAAAATTAAAACCGAAAATTATAAATCCAATTCCATTCGCAACATTAATTTCGATTTAAATAAATTACTCATCATTAATCGCGATGAAGGGGGAATTTTTTCTTATGACCCGGCGACAAAACGAGTGGACAGCGCTAAAAATTTAAAATTTAAAAAACCGGTAGATGAATTATTAATTTCTGGAGATTACGCTTACAGTTTAACCGAACAAATTGCTATCAGTACTCTTAACATTAAAACCAACACTCAGGCGCCTGATGAATTAAGAAAAAATGATAATATAAATACGCCGTATTGTTTATTTAAAACTTCCGATGGAAAAGTGTTGGTAGGGAGAAGAGACGGGCTCTACCAATTTAACGGCGCTCTTCTACAAAAAGTAAGCGATCTAAAAAACATTCCTGTATATTCTATTGCCGAAGATCGCGAACATAAAATTGTGGTGACATCTGCCAACGAGATTTTCATTCTTAATAATTATAAAACCGAAAATGTATTGCATCCAAAATTTAAACCTAACGCAAAAACCTTTTTATCGAGCGGCGAAAAAGAAATTAGTAAGCTTAGTATTGATATTTATAATCGTTATTGGTTTACAGCCTATCCCGGCAATAATTTGTACATGTTAGAAAACAATAGTTTATACGATGTATTTGAATTGCTAAACATTTCCACCAATCTTATTAATTGCATTACAAAAGATAAAAATAATAATATTTGGATAGGAACATTTACCGACGGGGTTTATTTCATTCAGAATTCATTTTTAAATAATTTTTCACTCAACTTTAATAAAAAGAATTTATCTGTAAACGAATTAATTTTAAAAAATAATTGGGCCATTACCGCAACCAGCAACGGATTGTTTGCTTATAATTACAAAACCACCGAAGCAAAAACACTTTCTTACCCGGATGAATCTTTTCCGGAACCCATTTATAACATGGTGTTTGACAATAATAATTTTTATTATTCCAAAGGATTTTCGTTTAAGACAGGAATTACCAATGTAAATGACGAAAAAGGAATTTTAAAATTTAATCCCATTGTTTCCAAATATGTCTACTTATTAAATAACAAACCCGCCCAAAATATTACAGGCACCCAAGCCCTAATCGTAAATTTAGGAAGCGTTTACAAAATTAATTTAAGCAATGAAAAAGTTATAGATACTTTAATTTCTTTTTCGGATTATAAAATAAAAATTAATTCGATGTTGATTCGCGATAACGATTTGTTCATAGGAACGTCGAGCGGATTAACGCTTTTAAATTTAAAAGATAAATCCTTTAAAAATTTTACTGAATTCCCTTCCATTAACCAAATTACTTTAATAAACGGAAAAATTTACATTGCACACGATAACGGCTTAAGTATTTATGAAGACAACCTGCCTGCCGACGCGAAGGCTGAGTTACGGCAGGCAGGAAAACTCATTCAACAAATAGGAGAGATAAAGTTAACTGCCGTAAAAAAAATAAAATACTTCGACGATAAAATATGGCTGGCTACGCTAAATGGTTTGTATTTATGCGATACACAATTTAATCCCTTAATGGTTTACAATAAATCTAACGGATTGCTTTCAAATTCAATTAACGATATTACTTTCGACAATAACATTGCGTGCATCGCTACCGGTAACGGAATTTCGTTCTCTAATTTAAAAGAATTAACCACCAGTCGTTTTAAACCCGAAAATGTAAAAATTGAATATTACGGAATCGACAGCGCAACTTTTTTTAATGCCCCCGAAAATATTAAAATTACTGCCGCGCAAAACGATCTTTATATTTATTTTTCTAGTCCGCTTTTTAGTAAACCCAATAAACAATTTTTTAAATATCAATCAGATAACGGCAAATGGACCGATGTAGATAATTCACCATTGCATTTAGCGCCTTCCGGAGGAAAACATCAAATTCAAATTAAAGCATCGGCCGATAACATTAATTGGAGTGATCCGGTAACCATTACCGTTGAAAAAGAAATAAAATTTACCGAAACTGGCGGAGTTTATTTTGCCATTACCATTGGGAGTTTACTAATAATTATATTGATAAGTTATTTTTGGATTAAGCAAGTAAAAAAGAAAGCGGTAAAACGTGTTCAGGAAGAACAGCAAATTAATTTATTGAAACATCAGGCAATGAATTCGTTGTTGAGTCCGCATTTTATTTTTAACTCCCTTACCTCCATTCAAAATTACATTAACACAAATAACAGTTTAATGGCGAGTGAATACCTGGCCAAATTTTCGCGATTAATTCGGATGATTATTGAAAAAGCTTCTCAGAGTCAAATTTCTTTAAAAGACGAAGTGGCGCGTTTAAATTATTATTTAGAATTAGAAAAAGAACGTTTTAAAAATAAATTTGATTTTAAGATACATGTTGATCCGGTACTCGATGTTGAAAATGTAACGATTCCTAATATGATTATTCAGCCTCATGCCGAGAACTCAATTATTCACGGGATACTTCCAAAAAATGCGCACGGTACTTTGGTAATTTCTTTCAACAAAAATAAAAACAACGAATTGATAATAACGATTGAAGACGATGGCATTGGATTTATAAAAGCAAAAGAATTTGCCAAAAGCAGTCATAAATCGCTGGGCACTTCTACTATTTCAAACATTTTGGAAATAAATTCGAAACTGTATAATAAAAAACAAAGTGTAAAAATGGAGGACAAAAGTTTATTTAATCCGCCATCTAATGGAACTTTAACAACGATAACGATTGAATTGTGAAGTGGTGAAGTGGTGAGGTAAGAATTAAAAATTAAGATTTAGGATTTAGGATTTAGGATTTAGGATTTAAAAATAAAATTATTGGTTTGAAAAATTAAATTGAAGAAAAAAATAATATATTTTTTATTTATTTTGGGTTGGACAACCAGTGCTCAGAAGCTAAATCTTTTGCCGGATACGGTTGGTATTTGTAAGGGGGAAAGTACTGTTTTGGAAGCAAAAAATACTTCTATTCCTAAAACTGCGTCTTATCATTGGACCAGCATGAAAGGGATTACCGACCATGTTGAATATATTAAAGTTAACGAAGAAGGGAAATATTACGTAAAAGTGGCTACAGGAAAAAACACTTACACCGACAGTTGTTACGTTAAATTTTATCCCAAACCAAAAAAATTCATTCACGATACTTTAATTTGCAATAGTACATCCGCGATAATTGATGCAAAAAATTCTTCTTACAAATATATCTGGAGCAATGATGAAACAACGCAGCGTGTGCGCATCGACAATTCAGGAAAATACTGGGTAAAAATAAATAATAAAGGTTGTGCCATAACCGATACTTTTCATGTTACGTTTAATTCAGGTTCTGTTCCTAATTTTGGCAATGATGTTACTTTTTGTTTAGCCGAAGAAAATAAGGTACTCAGTATAAAAACTTCGCCCGGTACAAAAACTATTTGGAACACCGGCGCCACCACTTTTAGTATTAATCCAACTAAAGACGGGATTTACTGGGTAAGAACCGAAAATAAAGTTTGCGGCATAAAAACCGACAGCGTAAAAGTAAAACTAAAAGCCTGCGATTGCGAAATTATTGTTCCCAATAGTTTTACCCCCAACGAAGACGGGAGAAACGATTATTTTTTCCCTGTTTTATCCTGCGACTATTCTTATTATTCGTTTACCGTATTTGATCGCTGGGAAAATATTGTTTTTACAAGTAATAATATAAATGCTAAATGGGACGGAAGGTTTAAGGGGAATTTATGTCCGGATGACATTTATGTTTATCACATCGAAACTATTGAGAAAAACAGCGGCAAAAAAGAACCGCGCGATGGAAAGATTTCTTTGTTCAGATAAATTATCTTTTAATTTCGAAATTGCCGTAATTTTTTAATTCGCTTTCCTCCGCAAAAACTTCAGTCACTTTTGCATGCGGCGGACCCACATAACACCATTCAATTAATTTATTAATTTTTTCCTCGTCGCCCTCCGCTTCAATATAAACACTACCATCATGTAAATTTTTTACTAGTCCGGTTAAACCCAATTTTAAGGCTTTAGCGTGAATAGAAAAACGGTAAGATACGCCCTGCACTTTTCCTTTTACTATAATTTTGTAATGTCGAGTTGATTTTCCCAATGAAAATATTTATTTTAAAATTTGCGGTTCCTTTTTAATGTAAATTTTGTCGACGTGCGAAAGAATATCTTTAATTTCTTTTTCCGACATATTTTTGCGGCGCGACATAATATCCATGCCTTGCGGACTCATAGCCGTTTTTGTAGAATACAAAACTACCCATTGTCCATCGGCGTCGCTGGCTACTACTTTCCATTTACTTTTCATCCAAAAAAATAATCCCTTACCGTGCCAAATGTAATCGAGTTTATCAGGATTTTTCTGAACTAATTTTCCCGGTAGTTTCATTTTCTTTTCGCCTTTATAAAAGGTGAGCATGTCATCAAAACGCAGTTTCTTATTTTTTACTTTGAAATTACTGTATTCGTTACCCGGATTTGAATATTTTCCGCTAGTCCATATCTTAAAACTGGATGCAACTACATGCCAGTTCCCTTCCCATAATTTAACAGTGTAACCAAATTTACCTTCAATTTTTTGCGCATGCATGTTTACAGAAAAAATAAATGCGAGACAAATAAAAACTATTTCGCGAATGAATTTCAATTTATGCGAACTGACGATGCTCCGTTCTATTTAAATCATCTTTAGATAAACCCTTAAAATAATCGAAAGTTATTTTTAATCCTTCGGCGCGTTTTACTTTTGGTTCCCAGCCTAATAGCTTTTTTGCCAATGTAATATCGGGCTGACGTTGTTTTGGATCGTCTTTTGGCAATGGTTTCGATATTAATTTTTGTTTTGCTCCGGTTAATTTTAAAATTTCTTCGCCAAAATCTTTAATACTTATTTCTTCGGGATTTCCAATGTTAACCGGTAAATGATAATCACTCATTAACAAACGGTAAATTCCTTCTACCAAATCATCCACATAACAAAAACTTCTGGTCTGACTTCCATCACCAAACATGGTTAAATCTTCGCCGCGCAATGCTTGTCCGATAAATGCCGGTAAAACTCTTCCGTCATTGAGCCGCATACGCGGACCATAAGTATTAAATATTCTGATAATTCGTGTTTCAATATTATGCGTGTTGTGATACGCCATTGTTAAAGCTTCCATAAAACGTTTTGCTTCGTCGTAACATCCGCGCGGACCAACTGTATTTACATGTCCCCAATATTCTTCGGGTTGCGGATGCACGTGAGGGTCGCCATAAACTTCGCTGGTAGAAGCAACTAAAACTCTAGCTTTTTTTACTTTAGCAAAACCTAAAACATTGTGGGTTCCCAATGAAGAAACTTTTAATGTTTGAATAGGAATTTTTAAATAATCGATGGGACTTGCGGGCGAAGCAAAATGTAAAATATAATCAATGTTTCCCGGTACATCAATAAATTTACAAATATCGTGAAGGATAAATTCGAAATCCTTATGTTTTGTTAAGTGCTCAATGTTTTTAAGATCGCCGGTAATTAAATTATCCATGGCAATTACATGCATGCCTTCTTTAATAAAACGGTCGCACAAATGCGAACCTAAAAATCCTGCTGCCCCTGTAATTAAAACTCTATTCATAATTCTACTTTATATTTTAACAAAAATTCTTCTAGTGGTTTAAGATAAGCGTTATCTAAAAGCCAATAATCGTTTCCTATAAATTCTCTTTTATTATCTTTTACCTTATCCTCTTCCTCTATTGGTAATACAGCGTCTAAAAATCCATAAATTTTCCCCTTTTTTATTGGCACTTTATATTGGCCATTTTTTGTTAAACACTTCTCATAAGCATCTAAACAATCAAAAACAGGCTGGTATATAGGATTATAAATATTCAATAATAAATCTTCAATTGTGCCAGCGTCCTTATGATTCGGAAACAAGAAGATATCAAATATAATTTCATTTTCATTCTTTAACTTTTCCAAATCAGCTAATCTGTTTTTAAAATTTTTATCGGAATCAAAGATAACTGCAACTTTATGTTCCTGGTCATTGAATTTTTTAATCGTAGGGATTTGGGTTTTAATTTTATCCTTACCTCCTGTATAAATTACCTCGAATCCCTTTTGAAGTTTTAAATGTGAAATATAATCTTCAATAAGCCTCTTGTCACAATAACCCTCTACAAAAATCTTTACTTCCATTTTATTCTCCTCCTCTAATATCAGCGTCCGAATCCAAAGTTGAAGCGAACTGTTCAAAATCATATTTATAAGCCTTAATACTTCCTTCTTTTGTTTTATTTAAAGAATAGCACCTGAAACTATTTTGCAATTTTTTGTTTTCAGAAGATTCAAAAATCAATTTGAGAGCTTTCAAACATTCTAAACTGTGAGTAGTGCAAAAAATTTGAGTGTCATTATTAACACATGTAGACACCACTTTTTTAAGAAAACCCTCGAGTTTTTTATAATGAATACCATTATCAATTTCGTCTATTGACAATCTACCATTTTTATTCATTATCACTTCCATCAAAATTCTGAAAAACTTAATAGCACCATCTCCAAACATAGATAAAGGCATTAGCTTATCATGATTTTTAAAGCCAATAAATAATTCATAATTTTCAAAAGATTGTGATATCTCAATATTATCAATATTATTGAAGAATAAATTCAAATTTTCAATAACTTCTAATTTTTGACTCTTGCTTTTAGATACAGTGTCGCTATAAAATTCAATCAAATCAGTTCCATGAATCTGGTTTGAGAAAATTATTGGCATATAATTATCACTTGGGGGATAACTTAAGTGTTTCGAAAAGTCTACTAAGACTATCGCCTTTTTATCGTTACTATTGAACGCAAGTAAATTATTAATTTTACTTATATCAATGAAGTCCAAACCTTGTATTGAACCAACTTCTTCCTTATTTAATTCACTTTTATTTTTTAATTGGATTTTTATCGAATTGAGATTGTCCGAATCAAAATTTTTATATGATAGAGAAAATGTTTTATCATCCGAAGAGTTATTGAAATAATTAAAAATATAATTGTTATTAAAACTATCTTTCTCCTCAAAATGAATTATTTTTCTATGTCTATTTGAAACAAAAAAACCTAAATCACAAAGATATTTAGTAATGTCATTATTTTCAAAGGATAATGCCTCCAATAAATTGGTTTTTCCTACATTATTATCGCCAACAATTACATTAAATAAAGAAATATCTTCCAATTCAATTTTATTGAAGTTTTTGAAATTTTCAGCCTTGAAATAAGACAAATGTTTTTCGTTGCTCTTTTCCATAATTATTAGTTTGTTTTTACTCCTATACAATAGTACGCATAACCTGCTTTTTTCATTTCTGCAGGATCAAAAATATTTCTTCCATCGAACAGAACTTTATTTTTTAAACGTTTTGTTATTTCATCAAAATCAGGAACTCTAAACTCGGGCCACTCTGTAATTATTAATAAAGCATCTGCGCCGTCGAGCGATTTATACATTTCTTTCGAATAAGAAATTGTATTTTTTAAAATGCGCTGTGCTTCCTGCATCGCAACCGGATCGTAAGCAACAACCGAGGCTCCTTCTTTTAATAATTTTTCTACAATTACTAATGAGGGTGCTTCGCGCATGTCATCCGTTTTTGGTTTAAAGGATAATCCCCATAGCGCGAATTTTTTTCCTTTTAAATTTCCTTTAAAATGTTTTTTTACTTTGGTAAATAAAACTTCTTTTTGTGCTTCGTTAACTTCTTCAACGGCATTTAATATCCTCATTGGATATCCTTTTTCCTTAGCGGTTTTTATTAATGCTTTTACATCTTTTGGGAAACAGCTTCCGCCATAACCAACACCGGGATAAATAAATTTTGTTCCAATTCGGCTATCGCTTCCAATTCCTTTACGCACCATATTTACATCGGCGCCCATCATCTCACATAAATTGGCAACATCATTTATAAAACTAATTTTTGTTGCAAGCATTGCATTGGCCGCGTATTTTGTCATTTCCGCTGAGGGAATGTCCATAAAAATAATGGGATGCCCATTCATTAAAAACGGTTTGTATAATTTTTTCATGATTTCTTCCGCCTCTATTCTATCTGTACCAACAACAATTCTATCCGGTTTCATAAAATCCTCAATGGCCGCGCCTTCTTTTAAAAATTCGGGATTTGAAGCGACATAAAATTCAGTTTTATTTTTTCGTTTATTTAATTCGGTTTGCACTGCACCGCGTACTTTTTCGGCGGTTGTAACCGGAACGGTAGATTTTGTAACTACAACCAGAGGATGTGTTATATATTTACCAATGGAAGCAGCCACACTCAATACATATTTTAAATCGGCTGAACCATCTTCGTCGGGCGGCGTTCCCACTGCAATAAAAACAACTTCTGCACCTTTTATACTTTCTTCCAATGAAGTAGAAAAATGCAAACGCTTTTTTTCCGCATTCCGCGAAACCATTTCTTCGAGTCCCGGTTCGTATATTGGGAGAATCCCCTTTTTAAGATTATCGATTTTTTTCTGGTCAATGTCAACACAAGTTACATCCAATCCCACTTCCGAAAAACAAGTTCCGGTAACCAATCCTACATATCCTGTTCCTACAATTGCAATTTTCATATTTTATTTTACTAATTCTAATAAATTATCTACAATGTATTTCAACGTTTCTTCATCCATCTCGGTATGCATTGGTAACGATAAAACATTGGCGCACAATTTTTCTGTTATAGGAAAATCGCCTGCTTTGTATTTGTCATCCTTATACGCTTTTTGCATATGTAATGGAATAGGATAATAAATCATTGCCGGAATTCCTCGTTCTGCTAATTGCTCTCTTAATTTTGTTCGGTCAACATCGTTTAATTGTAATGTATACTGATGAAAAACATGATTGGAGTTTTTTACGCGCTTGGGTATTTTTAATTTCGGATGATTCGCAAATGCCATATCATAATAATCCGCCACCTTATTTCTTGCGGCTGCATATTCATCCAAATGTTTTAATTTAATTTTTAAAATAGCCGCTTGCAAAGTATCCAATCGCGAATTCACTCCTAAAACATCGTGTACGTATTGTACACTCTGCCCGTGATGCGCAATCATTCTTATTTTTTTTGCAAGAGCATCATCATTCGTGTATAAAGCACCGCCATCGCCATAACAACCCAAATTTTTACTCGGAAAAAATGAAGTACAGCCAATGGTTCCAATGGTTCCTGCTTTTACTTTTGTTCCGTTACTAAAAATATAATCGGCACCGATAGCCTGCGCTACGTCTTCAATAACAAATAAATTATATTTTTTTGCTACCGCCATTATTTTTTCCATATCGGCGCACTGACCAAATAAATGCACCGGGACAATGGCTTTTGTTTTATTGGTGATATTTTTTTCTATCGCTTCCACATCAATATCAAATGTATCAGGGTAAACATCTACCAACACGGGTTTCAATCCCAACAATCCAATAACTTCAGCCGTTGCCACATAAGTAAAAGAGGCAGTAATTACTTCATCGCCGGGTTTTAAATCCAACGCCATCATTGCTATTTGTAAGGCATCGGTTCCGTTGGCGCAGGGAATTACATTCTTAACTTTTAAATATTTTTCTAAATCAGATTGAAATTCTTTTACATCCGGACCATTAATAAAAGCGGTAGTATTAATAACGTTCTCAATGGCTTTATCAACTTCCGGTTTTATTTTTTGATACTGACCTTTAAGGTCAACCATTTGTATTTTTCGGGTGGTAGTTGTCATTGTAATAAGAAGAGCGAATTTACGGAATTTTAAGGTATTTAAATAAAATACTTTTCAGTGGCCTTAGCAAACCATTCGGGAACAGGAACAGGTTTGTTTTTTTCTTTATCAATAAATACAAGAGTTACTTTTCCTGTATTGAGTAATTCTTTTTTTTCATTGAAACATTCGTAATCAAATGTAATGCGCGCCGAATAGGGAATTTCTTTAATGGTGGTTACAACTGTAATTTCATCGTCGTAATAAGCCGGTTTTTTATAATTGATGGTATAATCAATTACAGGAAGTAAAATCCCTCTGTTTTCAATTTCTTTATAGCTAAAACCAAGCATTCTTATAGCTTCTACCCTCCCAACTTCATAATACTGGGCATACACACCATAATAGGCATAACCCATTTGATCGGTTTCACCGTAGCGAACTCTTATTTTTGTTTCAGCTCTTACCATATTTTGTATTTTTACAAATATAATATCTATTAGTGATTAAGCTTTTAAAATACTTTTTATTCCCACTTCTTTTATTATCGGCCTGCACAAGGCATTTTATTCCAACGCAAAGCAAAGCATCTTATTATGAAATTAAGCAGTTTAAGAGCGATTCTATAGCTAATTTACGTATTTCTCCCTATAAAAGCAGTTTGGATAAGGAAATGAATACGGTAATTGCCATTAGCGACAGCGCACTTACTAAAGATGGGTACGAATGTACCTTAGGAAATTTTTTGTTGCAGGCGGTTGAACATTATATCAATAATAAAAGCGATTTTACCAATAAATGTGTATTTATATTTAACCGGGGGGGTTTAAGGAACAATTTACCTTCCGGGGAAATTACGAAGCAAAACATATTTGAATTAATGCCTTTTGAGAATGAAATTGTGATTCTTACAATTAAAGGCGAAAAATTACAGGAATGCATTAATGCCATTTGTACTGACGGAAAATTAATAAGCTTTAATCTTTCTTTTACCATAAAAGATAAATCTCCTAAGGAAATTAAGGTTTTTGGGGAGGATTTTGATGCATCTAAAAATTATTATGTTGTTACAAGCGATTATCACGCCAATGGTGGCGACAACTGCACATTTTTTGCTAACCCCATAAAATCTGAAATTACCAATATAAAACTGCGCGATGCCTTATTACTGTATTGCAATTATTTAACAAAAAACAAAACACACATTAGCCCTTTTACCAATGGAAGAATTCAATTTTCAAAATAGGCGCGACTTTTTAAAGTATTTTGTGGGAGGAGCGGTAATGCTCTCAGGATTCAATACATATTCGAAGATATTGCTTAATGATAAGAAAATTAAAAAGCTCACTATTCTTTATACCAATGATCAGCATAGCCGAATTGATCCCTTTCCCGCCAATGATACAAAATATCCCAATCAGGGAGGATTTGCGAAACGCGCCGCATTAATAAAACAAATTCGTAAGGAAGAAGAAAATATTTTATTATTGGATGCCGGCGATATTTTTCAGGGCACACCGTATTTTAATTATTACCATGGCGAACTCGAATATAAATTAATGAGCCAAATGGGATATGATGCCACTACCTTAGGAAACCACGATTTTGATATGGGAATTGATAATTTAATTACCCAATGGCCACATGCCGGATTCTCATTCATAAATTGCAACTATAATTTTAGCGATACAGTACTTAACGGAAAAATTGTCCCACACAAAGTATTTACAAAGGGCGGAATGAAGATTGGCGTTTTAGGAGTGGGAATTGAGCTGGAAGGTTTGGTCGAAAAAAAATTATATGGCAATGTAAAGTACAATAGTCCTTTAGATTGCGCCAACTCAACAGCTCAGCATCTAAAAAATAATTTAGGATGCGACTATATAATTTGTTTAAGTCACCTCGGCTACAAGTATGAAAATAATAAAGTTAGCGATATTACTCTTGCTTCCCAATGTAAAAACATCGATTTAGTAATTGGCGGACATACACATACATTTTTAGATGAACCTGTTTCCATTGCAAATTCATTGGGAAAACAGGTTTTGGTGACGCAAGTTGGATGGGCCGGAATACGATTGGGGCGTATCGACATTTATTTTTCTGAAAACAATAAAAAAATGAAAATTGAGGCGGGAAGTGAAAAAATTTAAATAACCAAAAAAAAGTGAAAATTTTAAAAAAATATTTTTTTTAAAATTCCTTGCGTAAATAAATAAACAATGTATATTTACAAACAATTAAAGGTTAATAACACGAAAATCACTCTCAAACTCATTATATAACATTTAAAATTTTTTGTACTATGAAGGAAAAAACAGCAGAACAGGTTTGGAATAACTGTGTAGAGGTAGTAAAAGACAATGTAAGCCCTCAAAATTTTAAAACATGGTTCGACCCGATTAAACCTGTTAAGCTTTCCGATAGTATTTTAACCATCCAAGTGCCTTCTCAGTTTTTTTACGAATGGATTGAAGAACATTACATTACTCTTATTAAAAAAGTTATTCGTAAAGAACTTGGTGCAGAAGGAAGATTAGAATATAATATTCTGATGGATAATGGTACCGGTAAAACCGAAACACCAATCACATTTAAATTACCAAACATTAATTCTAATTTAAAAAATCCTCATGTGTCAATGCCAATTGATACAAGCAACAATCCAATTAAAAATCCATTTGTTATTCCGGGTTTAAAAAAGGTTCAGGTAGAATCTCAGTTAAATCCAAACTATAGTTTCGAAAATTTTATTGAAGGCGATTGTAACCGTTTGTCGCGCAGTGCAGGTTATGCTGTATCTCAAAAGCCGGGCGGCAACGCTTTTAACCCATTATTAATTTACGGTGGTGTTGGTTTAGGAAAAACTCACTTGGCACAAGCAATTGGTATCGAAGTAAAAAAGAATTTCCCTAACAAAACAGTTCTTTACGTTCAGTCAGAAAAATTTATGACTCAGTTTATCGAGTCCATTCGCAATAACAATCAAAACGACTTTATTCATTTTTATCAGATGATTGATGTTTTGATTATTGATGATGTACAGTATTTCGCAGGAAAAGATAAAACTCAGGATGCATTCTTCCATATCTTTAATCACTTGCACCAATTGGGCAAACAAGTTATTTTAACTGCCGACAGAGCGCCTGTTGACATTCAGGGAATTGAACAAAGATTATTGTCAAGATTCAAATGGGGCTTAAGCGCCGATTTACAATCGCCGGGATTAGAAACCAGAATTGCCATTTTAGAAAAGAAAATTTACAACGAAGGCATTCAGTTACCGAAAGAAGTAGTGGAGTATTTAGCTTACAGCATTACCTCGAACGTTCGCGAATTAGAGGGCGCATTAATTTCTTTATTGGCTCAATCATCGTTGAACAAGAAAATAATTACTTTAGAATTAGCCAAGAACATGATTGATAAATTCGTGAAGAGTACCGCTCGCGAAGTATCTATCGATTACATACAAAAAGTAGTTTGCGATTATTTTGATTTAGCGATTGACACCATGAAATCAAAAACACGTAAGCGTGAAGTGGTTCAGGCGCGACAAATTGCAATGTACTTTGCAAAAAATATGACCAAATCATCTTTAGCAACCATAGGAATGCATTGCGGCGGAAAAGATCACGCCACAGTTTTACACGCTTGCCGCACGGTAAATAATTTAATGGATACCGATAAACGCTTTAAAGCCTACATCGAAGAACTCGAAAAGAAAATAAGTATCAGTAACTAATTTTAAAACCCTCCGAAATTTCGGGGGGTTTTTTGTTAATGATGCATCCAAAAGTAGAATTTCTTAATTAGGTTATAATTTATTACATTTATATATAATGAATACAAGCTTTTTCAAAATATTTTTACTTGTAGTTTTTGCTGAATGTTTTTTTATTGGAAAAAGTCAAGTTATTTGTAATGCATCTTCCCGTATTCCCACAAATGTTTTTTATCCTAACACGAATACAAATTTTTCCTCTCTATCCCAATATACTCTTTATTTATGTGGACCAAATACCGTTGTTTATGATACGGTTAATCCTGGTTACTCAAAAATGTTTCTTGTTAATACAGGTTCAACTCTTACTATTGTTGGCGGAAGTCCTGGTCCAACCGATGCAGTTTGGCTCAAAGCTGGAGCGACTTTAATTTTAAAATGGGGAAACCCTAATTTATGGTTAGTAATGTATGAACCAGGAGCAACTATAATTGATATGGTTGGCGGACTTACACCTATAACTTGTACAACAACTATCACTTTTCCATCAGTAAATTGTTTTGCAGGAATTAATGAGATAGATAAAAAAGAATCTGTTTTTAAAAGTTGGCCAAATCCAACTTCTGATAAAATAAATATTGAACTTCTTAATTCGGATAATCAATTCGCTGATATAAGTATAATTAATTTTCTAGGTGAGACCATTTATGAAGTAAAACAATGGCAAGTTTCAGGAAGAAAAATACCTATCGACTTTCTTTCAAATGGCTCCTACTTCCTTTGTGTAAAAACAAAAACAAGGCAGGAAATTCAGAAATTAATTGTGGTTAAATAATAAAGATTTTATTGAAATGAACTTTTATCATTATTTTTTTGTTTTGAATTTTTTCTTGGGACTTTGACGGGTATCCCAAAATGTAATCAAATCAATACTTTCAGATTTGATTTTATAAATTAATAGGTTGTGCTTTGTAACTAAGGCTTCGCGAAAATTTGCTTTTGTAGATTTACGAAAAATAGCAGGCTGAAATGAAATAATTTGGATTGTTTTATTGGTGGCGTTAATAAAACCTTTTTTCTCTCTTTCGGTCCAATTTGTTTCTAAACAAGCTAAAACCAATTCAAAAGTTTTTTCTGACTCGGGGGTCCAGATTATTTTTTTAACCATTTCTTATACTTCTTCATTACTTCGGAATGTGACTTACCCAATCCTTTTTCAGATTCCAGTAACCCTTTTTTTACAGAGGCTTTTATTTCATCCGGCATTTCATCCCATAAATCAGTCTCATCTTCTGCAAAAGTTTTAACTACATTCAAAACTGCTTTCTTTTTCTTTTCAGTTAAAAAACCAAGGTAGCTTACTATTTTACTGTCTATACTCTGCGCGTGCGCCATTTTGATTGTTTTGTATTACAAATATACGAAAAAAAATATTCCTTAATCACCCTGGGCGTACGACAAATTTCCAAATAAAACGTAAATCCATTTGGGCTAAAGCCCATTTCATTGGATAATATTTAATCTCCGCCCTTAAGGACGGAGCTATTTAACCATTAACAAAACTTTGTCGAATACCAATAATTCTTAATTCAACTCTCTTAATTCAACATTCATAATTTATCATTCAACATCTCACATTCTTAATTAAGTTACTCATTCCCATGAACAAAATCATTTCTCGTAAAAACTCTTACAGGATAAAGAGCCGAAAAGAAACCAATCAGCATTATTACTCCAACTATCCACACAAAATCTTTTAGTTGCATATCAATCGGGTAATACGGAATAACATACTGGTCGTCGAACTCCACAAAATGAAATTTTATTTGCAGCCAGCAAATAATTAATCCCAATACCAAACCAATTACGGTTCCAATAAAAGTGATTAAGAATCCCTCTCCCATAAAAATATTTCGTATCAAATTATTATCCGCACCCAAACAGTATAAAGTTTTAATATCTTTTTTCTTCTCAATAATTAACATGGTTAAAGCGCCTATAATATTAAAAGTTGCAATAATTAAAATAAATGCCAAAATGATAAATGTCCAGAGTTTTTCGGTCTCCAAAGTTTTAAATAAAACATCATTCATCTGATAACGCGTTTTTAAAATATAATTTTCTCCAATCACTTCCTGCAAATCTTTCTGCACACTATTTACATTCGCATTTTTACCCAAACCAATTTCCACCGAAGTAACTTCATCCTTGCAATCAAAAATTTCGCGCGCCAAATCAATGCTCACAATAACATATTTAAAATCAAAATCATCATTTAAAGAAAATGTTCCCCCCGCAAAAATATATTTCTGATTAAAATTATCTTCAGGATTAATGCTCTCCTCTACTCCACGCTTCGGACTATAAATACTAATAGGCGAAACAAAATCATTTACATTTATTTGCAGTTGATTGGCAACACCTCTCCCAAAAACACCATAGTAGTTTTGCTTTTCTTTCAAGCGAAAACTTCCTTCTTTAATTACCGAATCAAAATGGGTGATGTTCTTAAAATTATCATCCACACCTAAAATTTTTACAGTGGCTTGTTTATCATCATTTTTAATTAAAGCATTATCGGTAATACTGAGCGAAACTAATTTTACTCCATTAACATTTTTTATTTTCTGCAAAAAAGCATCGTCGGCCTTAAAAAATTTTCCTGCTTTTGGTGTAATGTGCAAATCGGGCTCAATGGCATTGTACAAATTAGCCACCACTCCGGTTAATCCGTTCATGGCCGATAAAATAATTACGAGTGCGCCTGTGGTAAACGAAATAGCAATAATGCTTATCCAGCTAATGATATTAATAGCATTATTCGATTTTTTTGAAATTAAATAACGCCTTGCTATGTGAAACGATAAATTCAGTTTTATTTTTTTAAAAGTTCTTCAATTTTCATTGCATAATCCAACGAATCGTCAATGTAAAATTGCAATGCCGGTACAATGCGTAATTGTCGTCCCACTGCATTACCCAAACGTTTACGAATAGTTTTATACTGATCTTCTACCAATTTTAAGGTGGCTTTTCGCTCTTTGGCAATCATAATGCTTAAATATACTTTTGCCGAACTTAAATCAGGACTCACCCGCACAGTTGTAACAGTAATAAAAGCGCCGCCAAACATAGTGCGCGATTCGCTTCTGAAAATTTCGGCGAGTTCTTTTTGCAGTAATTTCGATACCTTTTGTTGTCGGAGTGTTTCCATTGTATAAAGGTATTACATTTTTACAATATTTTGTTACTATCTTCGTTCAGTAATTATGCTTAAGCTTTTCTCGGTTCTAAAATACATTAAAGGTTATTGGCGATATGCTTCTCTCAATATTGCATTTAATGTTATGTTCTCGTTGTTTTCGGTGGTTTCTATTGCATTGGTAATTCCGTTTATGGATTTACTTTTTAAAACCGATCCGCAATTTTATGTGGATGCCATTAAAGCAGCGCCTGCTCATTTTGAATTGACTACTAAATTTTTTACCAATTATTTTTATGGTTTAATGTCGAGCTACATTGTAATGTTCGGTAAACCTTACGCTGTTATATTTATTTGTATCAGTATTTTTTTACTTACTTTATTTAAAAATTTATTTCGCTATTTGGCTATGTATTTTTTAGCGCCCATCAGAAATGGAGTGGTGCGCGATTTACGAAATAAACTTTTACAGAAATCGTTGAATCTTCCTCTCTCTTATTATAGTGATGAAAGAAAAGGCGATATCATGAGCCGAATGACCAGCGACGTTCAGGAAATTGAATGGAGCATTATGCAAACGCTCGAATTAATTTTTAGGGAGCCGCTTATTATTATTTTTTATTTAATTATGATGATTTCCATTAGTGGTTATTTAACTCTTTATGTTCTTTTATTCATTCCCATTGCCGGTTTAACGGTGGGAATTATCGGGAAAAGTTTAAAACGATCATCTATTAAGGGTAAAGAAATATTGGGACAACTTTTTAATATAATGGAAGAAACATTAGGCGGTTTAAAAATTATAAAAGCCTTTACGGGAGAAAATTATATTCAGAAAAAATTTGAGGCCGTTAATCAATCATTCTTTAAACAATCAGTTAAAGTATATCGCAAAACTGATTTAGCTTCTCCCATTAGTGAAACTGTAGTTGTAGGAATTTTAATGTTGATTTTATTTATTGGATGCAACATGGTTTTTGCTAATGATGGCGTTTTTACCGCTTCGCTTTTTATTGGATATTTTGCAGCGGCTTCACAAATTGTTCCTCCCATTAAACAAATTACTCAGGCGTATAATAATATCCAAAAAGGATTAGCCTCCGAAGAACGCATCAATAAAATTTTAGGCGCCGATATTTTGATTACAGAAAAACAAAATGCCGAATCAATTTCATCCTTCGTAAATAAAATAGAATTTAAAAATGTGTCGTTTGCCTACCGTAAAGGCGATGTGGGTTATGTTTTAAAAAATATTAATTTAAATGTCCCTAAAGGGAAAACCATTGCTTTAGTAGGACAAAGCGGCAGCGGAAAAACAACTTTAGCAGATATGATTCCGCGTTTTTATGATGTTGATGCAGGCGAATTATTAATTGATTCAAAAAACATTCGTGATCTTAAAATAAAAGAATTAAGAAGTTTGATAGGAATTGTTTCGCAGGAAAGTATTTTATTTAACGATACCGTTTTTAATAATATTGCTTTCGGAATAACTAACGCCACAAAAGAAGATGTAATGCAAGCGGCAAAAATTGCGAATGCTCACGAATTTATTGTAGCGCTACACGATGCTTATGAAACCAACATTGGCGACAGAGGAGGAAAATTAAGTGGCGGGCAAAGACAAAGATTAAGTATTGCGCGCGCGATATTAAAAAACCCTCCGATATTGATTTTAGATGAAGCCACCTCCGCATTAGACACCGAAAGTGAAAAATTGGTACAAGATGCGCTTACAAATTTAATGCAGAACAGAACCAGCGTTGTTATTGCGCATCGTTTAAGTACCATTGCAAACGCTGATGAAATTATTGTTTTACAACACGGCGAAATTGCCGAGCGCGGAAATCACACTGAATTAATAAAACAAAACGGAATTTATAAAAAGCTTTGCGACCTGCAGAGTTTTAAATAATTAATTTTTCTGAAAATTTTCACGCAATCGCGATAACCATCGGGACGCAAAGGTATTCGCAAAGACCGCAAAGATTTCATTAACGTCCTTTGCGCCCTCTGCGTTTTTTTTCTTAGCGTCCCGATAGCCATCGGGATTGCGTGAAATAATTATCCCTTCATCAACTTCCTGAATCTGAAAAACAAAAGCGCGCCTACAAAAATTAAGCTTGCCGATAAAGCGTACCAAATTCCTACAACTTCCAGTTTACAAACAAATCCTAATAAATAAGCCAACGGTAATGCAATTATCCAATAACCAATTAACGTAACCCAGGTTGGATAATTTACATCTTCCATACCGCGTAAAATTCCGATGCAGGTAACCTGTAAACCATCAAACATCTGAAAAAATGCGGCGATGATTAAAAGTTTTGCCGATAAATCTAAAATCATTTCATCATTCGAAAAAATTTGCGGTAACAAATGATTAAATAGTGTAAACAGAATCGCAAAAAATCCCATTGCTATTAAAACTAAAATTATGGATGTGTAGCCTGCCCGCTCTAATTCTTTTTTATTTTTCTCCGCCGAAAAATTTCCCACACGTATGGTCGACGCGCTACTGATTCCGCTCGCGAACATATACGTTAGCGAAGCCAATGTAATGGCAATACCGTGCGCATCAATTTGTTCTTTTCCGAATTTACCGGCCATAAATAATGCAATTACAAAAGCCGCCACCTCAAAAGTAAATTGCAAACCCGAATTAATTCCTATTTTCCATAATGGTTTCAAAAATTCGAAACTTAATTTTACTTTATTAAAATACTGTTTTATATCTTTTGTGTTTTTATTATAAAAAACATAAATCAAAAACAAAATTCCCATTAAATTGCGCGCAATAAATGTGGCCCAGGCGGCGCCCATATAACCCATTTCCGGAAATCCCCATTTGCCATAAATGAAACAATAATTTAAAACAATGTTTATTAAATTTCCAATTACACTAATATACATTGCTGCTTTTGTGTTACTCAATCCTTCGGTATATTGCTTACAGGTAAAAAATAATGAAACAGGAATAATAGAAAATATCAGTACATCAAAAAATGGTTTCGATAATTCAACCACATCTTTTGGCTGATCCATTTTATCCATTAATGGCGTTAAAAAAAATAAAATTAAAAATGCAATTGTCGCCACCAGCAAATTTAAAAACAACGAATTTTTAAAAAGCGCCGCCTTATCTTTTAATTTCCCATTAACATGCGCCGCCGAAACCAACGGCGTGGCCGAATAACTCATGCCAATGCAAAATACCAATAGCAAAACAAAAATAGCATTCGCCGAAATGCCCGCCGCTTGTTCGGTCTTACCAATTCTCCCCAAAAAATAATTATCCACCATCCCGGTAATTACGTGTCCGATTTGCGTGGCAATTAAAGGCAAGGCCAATGCCACGGTTTCCGAAATATGTTGTTTATGTGTTAGTGCTCTCACAAAAAAAATTAACTATTCAGTCGATAATAAAAATAAATAACATTTAACAAGAAATGAATAATGAAAAAGTAAAATTGAGATTGAAAACAAAAAAATTATTTGGCGATCCCTTCTGCCGCTTTCATACATAAAACTAATTCAGAAAAGAAATTTGTCATTTTGAATTGAAATGCGAATGAGTACAGATAACCAATTCTTAATTCTTCATTTTTAATTCTTAATTATTAAAGATGCATGGCCGATTTTTTTGCCAATAACATTTCGGGAGTTTCAACATTGTCTTCATCTTTTATGCAGCAATCCACGGGACAAACAGCAGCACACTGCGGTTCGTCATGAAAACCTACGCACTCGGTACATTTATCACTTACAATAAAATAAACATCCATCGATTTTGGTGTATTCGGATTTTCTGCATCAACTTCTACTTTCGAGTTATGTCCGGTAAACGCACCTTTTAAAGTAGTACCGTCAGAAAAACGCCACTCTGCTCCGCCTTCGTAAATAGCATTATTAGGACACTCAGGTTCACAAGCACCGCAATTTATACACTCATCTGTAATTTTAATCGCCATTTTTATCTTAGTTTTGTTTGCTTGCAGTTGCTTTAGCTTCTGCGACGGCAAGCAGGTCTTTTTAAAACAGAATACAAATATACGTCACTTTCTATGAATATAAAACAAAGAATTAATGCTTTTGTTCAAACCGGATTGTTTATTAAACGGCATTTTAATAGCGATTTGCGTATTGAGAGTGAAAAAACTTTGCACGAAGGCTTAAATAATTTGGTTGAAATGGCGTATTTATATAATGGCTGGTTTATTAAAGATTTTGTTGAAGAAAGTTTAAGGAATTTTGGCCGAATGCTCGAGGAAAAATCGCTGCAAAATTTTTGCAAAGATATTTCTGAACCCAAAAAACAAAAAACAGTGGCGGTAATTATGGCCGGTAATATTCCTATGGTGGGATTTCACGATTTTATGTGCGTGTTATTGAGCGGCAATAAAGTAATGCTCAAATTATCGTCGGACGATAATGTGTTGTTGCCTTTTTTTATTAAACTGTTAGATCATTACGAGAACGAAATGAGTAGCCAAATTATTTTTGCAGCTGATAAATTAAGTGATTTTGATGCGGTAATTGCAACGGGAAGCAACAATACTTCTAATTATTTTGAATATTATTTTGGGAAATATCCGCACATCATTCGTAAAAACCGTACTTCGCTTGCAGTAATAACAGGAAAAGAATCGAAGCAGGATTTAATTAATTTGGGAAAAGATATTTTTTTGTATTTCGGATTAGGTTGCCGTAATGTTTCAAAATTATTAGTCCCAAAAAATTATGTCTTCGATACATTATTCGAATCGGTTTTCGATTTCAAGTTTGTGCTCGATAATAAAAAATACGGCAATAATTACGAATACAATCGCGCCATTTATTTACTAAACGCCGATAAATTTTTAGATAATAACTTTTTAATTATCAAAGAAGATAAAGGGCTTCACTCCCCTGTTTCGGTATTGTTTTACGAAACTTATGATTCTGAAAATAATCTAAAAAAATATTTAGTTGAAAATACCCATGTTTTGCAGTGTGTAGTAGGCAATGGACCTGATTATATACCTTTTGGTTATTCACAACAGCCTGTTATTACTGACTTCGCCGACAATGTAAATACTCTGAATTTTTTAGTAAATTTATAGTGTGCTAAGAAAACTGTTTTCTTTTATATTTTCGTTATCGGGCTTTTTGTCAATTGCGCAAGCGCCTACCGCTACCATTAATGTTGTTAATGATACTGTTTGCGAAGGAACAACACTTTTGTTTTTATCGTTAACTACCAACACCCCTACTGCTTACACCTGGTCAATTAGTCCTTCTTCTGGTTATAATTACGCTACTCCTACCGATCAACCAACTACGCTGGTTAATTTTACTAAGGCCGGTATTTATTCGGTTTCACTTACAGTTTCAAATGTTTCGGGTACCGTTACCACTTCGGTTTCTGAAATCGTAATTGTAAGTCCGCTAGCAGCATTTTCGGCGAGTTTAAATACAGCAGGTTTTCCCAGTCAAATTAATTTAACCAATTTTTCTACTAATTCCAATTCATACATTTGGTCTTATAGCGAAACGGTTTCTACCAATACAACCACTAATGCAGTTCATTCCTACTCCGCAGGCGGCGCTTATTCGGTTACACTAACTGCCATTAACATTAACGGTTGTTTTGATTCTGATACTTATAGTTTTTATATTTCCGATTCATCGGGAATTACATTACCAAATATTTTTACGCCTAATGGCGATGGCGTTAATGATATTTTTAAACCCATTGCAAGAGGCATCAGCACTATGAAAGTTGATATTTACAGTCGCTGGGGAAATTACATGTATGGATGGAACACACCTAACGGTTTTTGGGATGGGCATACCGTTAGCGGCGAAGCCTGTGTAAGCGGCGTTTATTTTTATGTTATTGAAGCTACAGGTTTTGATAACAAGAGTTACAAATTACAAAGTAGTTTAACTTTGATTCGAAATCAGTAATACTATTTTAACGGTTAAAAACATATCGTTTAATTACAAAAATCAAAACGCATTTAAGGGTTTAAACAACATTTCGTTTCAGGTGAACGCCGGCGAAGTTTTATCTTTATTAGGACCAAGCGGTGGCGGAAAAACCAGTTTAATAAAATGTATTTACGGATTGGTAGAAGTGGATGGCGGCGAAATATTTTTTGGGAAAGAAAAAGTATTGGGGCCTAACTTCAATATTATTCCGGGGCACAAGGATATGAAATTGGTGAGTCAGGATTATTATGTTTTGGATAACCATAGTGTAGAAGAAAACATAAAAGATATTTTAGTGGGGTTTACCAATGAATACAAAGAAGCCCGAAGTCAGAAAATATTAAAATTGTTGGAACTAACTTCTTTAAAAGATTTAAAAGCAAAAAATTTATCATCCGGTCAAAAACAACGCGTTGCTATTGCTAGAGCCATTGCCAGTTTCCCAAAATTATTATTATTGGATGAACCCTTTAGCAATCTCGATAAAATTTTAAAAGATAAATTATTTGATTTTATTATTAAACAAGCGAAACAAAAAAACAGCGCCGTGGTTTTAATTACGCATCAGGCCGAAGAAGCGCTTAAGTACGCTAACCGAATTGGAATAATGTTAAACGGAAAGTTAGTTCAATTGGGCGAAAAAAATAATGTGTATTACAAACCAAAAAATTTAAAAATTGCAAAAGCTTTGGGAGATTATAATGTAATAAGTCACGATCAATTTGAAAAAACTTCGGCATTATATAAACGAAATAAAAGAGCCTTGTTGCGACCCAACGCTTTTAGTATTTTAGAAATAAGAAAAGGCTGCGATTTAAAAGCCACATACGTAAATCATTTTTTTAATGGCAAATGTTACGAAGTTTTAGCGCAAACCAACTCGCATAAAGAAATAGTTTTTTACTGTCCGAAGTCGCCCGAAAGTTCAGAAACCCTATTTTTGAAAATTGAAAAAGAGCTATATGATTGATTATAAGCACACTAATTTTAGTTCCCACCAGCCATTAAGTTTATTTTTGGCCTTTTAAATATCATTTTCTGTTTTTTCGTAACTTCGCTTTAGTACTATAACATTAACCATGCGTTTTACCTTTCGTTTTTTTGCCAGTTGGATTTCTGCGGCGGCGGCAATGTACACGGCGTTTTACATTTGGCATGGTATTTTTTTAAACGACTTCAAGCAAATTCAATTTCCTTTAACCTGGTTTATTTTTTTATCGGCTTTTGCTTATTTGGTAATTGCGTACATAACTTACCGTGTTTTTGAAACTAAAATATTAAGCGGTATTGATAATTTGGTATTAAGAGGTTTTGTTGCGGCGCTGGTTGTTTCTTTAAGTTTATTTGCGATTATGACGGTGTTACATATTTCGTTCACCAAAAATGTTACCTCTACTTATTTAATGGTTGACTTTTTTTGGCAGATAATTGAACAATCTGTAGGGGCATTATTTATTGTTATTGGGAAGGCTGTAATTTTTGAACCTCGCCCTCAAATTGAAGAAGCTGCTTAGCCATGGTTTAATACAAAAAAGAAAACGTCGCTCCGAAACGGGCGACGTTTTTATTTCTTAGAGTTTTTCTTTTATAGATTATGCAAATTACTTTTCCGCCTACTGTATAAAAAATACAGCGCTACACCAATTACACCCCAGACCATGAAAGCGAACCAGGTTTCTTTACGCACGAAACACATTAAAAATATATTGAATCCAACACCTAAACATCCAACTAAATAAACTGCGGGGGTTCTGTATGGCCGTTCCAGTTCAGGTTTTTTGTATCGTAACATCATAACCGCCACGCACACCATTGCAAATGCCAATAAAGTTCCCATACTACACATTTCAGAAATTTTTCCAATAGGAGTTGTAGCGCCTACCACTGATACAATCGCTCCTACCAAAATAGTGCTTTTGTATGGTGTTTTAAATGAGTGATGTAACCTTTTGAAGAATGGCGGCAATAAACCGTCTTTAGACATTCCTAAAAAAATACGTGTTTGTCCCAACATCATAACCAACATTACTGAGGTCAATCCTGCAGTAGCAGCAAGCGTAATAATAAACACTGCCCAGTTTATTCCTATGCCCGAAAAGGCTGAGGCAACCGGAGCTGCCTTATCTAACTGATCATATCTTACCATGCCCGTTAATACAAGCGAAACTAAAATATAAAGTACAGTGCAAATTATTAATGAGGCAATGATAGCGAACGGAACGTCTTTTTTAGGATTGATTGCTTCGCCTGCTTGAGTTGAAACGGCATCAAATCCAATGTAAGCGAAAAAAACAATTGTAGCCGCAGTTAATACGCCGCCAAATCCAAATTTAAAAACTTCTTTTCCATCCTCACCAATTGAAGAAACTTTGTCGGGAATAAAAGGTGTCCAGTTTGAAGGATTAATATAAAATGCTCCAACTATAATTACAAAAAGCACAACGGCTATCTTTACAATCACAATAACGTTGTTGGTACTTGCAGCTTCCTTAATTCCCTTTACCAGAATCATTGTTACAATCCAGGTAATTATAAAGGCAGGAATGTTAAAAGCGAAACTTGGAGCTGCCATTCCGGCTGCTAAACATTTTTCGGTAGCAGTCGCTAAATCGTTACTCAAATGAATAGGAATATCCAAATGAAACAAATGCAGTAATTTGCAAAAATATCCGCTCCATGCCACAGCAACGGTTGTGGCACCCATCATGTATTCTAAAATTAAATTCCAACCAATAAACCAGGCAAATAATTCCCCAACTGTTCCGTAAGCATAAGCATAAGCCGAACCTTCAACGGGTAACACAGAAGCAAATTCCGCATAACACAATGAAGCGAATAAACATCCTATACCTGCTATCACAAAAGATAAAGCCAAAGCCGGTCCGGCATAATCATGTGCGGCAATTCCGGTTAAAGTAAAGATACCTCCGCCAATAATGGCGCCAATTCCTAATGAAGTTAATCCCCACTTGGTGAGGACACGTTTCAAATCGCTTTTTTTCATGTCGGCCTCAAATGCCGAAACCGGTTTTGTTCTCCAAATTGACATAAATGTGTTTTAGTTAATTATCAAATATAATTATTTTTTTAAAATACAAAAACTAATACATTAACACTACTGCAATAACAGGTAAAATAATTAAAAACAAGAAATAAATAAACAAAAATGCCCCTTTTTGAAAACTGCTTAAATCATCTTTAAAATCGGCTTTTAAAATGGTGGTTACATGGTGCAAAAGCATCGATTCCATTACACTGTATTGATAAAAACCGGGCTTTACCGCAGCGTATTTTTTTTGAAACGAAAATAAAATGCAATCGCGAATTAGCCAGTACGAACGGTCGGCCAAACTTACATACTCGGTTTTATAGCCTATTTTTTCCTGATCTAAATATTCTCTTATTTTTTGATTTTTAATTTCGTTGTACAATTCAAATATCATTATACCGGGTACCAGTAACATAATGAAATTGCCCGACAAAATAATTAAAATAATTAAACCGAAAACTGAAATAATGGTAAACACCACCCGAATGACGAAATTATTTTTTAAAAATAAATTTTCCAAAAACCGTCCGCCATCCAATGGATAAATGGGCAGGAGATTAAATAAATTAATAAACACAAAAGTATTCGCGAGCAGTTTAATAGAATCGTTTTGAAAAAAATGATTTATGTAATACAAAACAAAACCCATTACCATTCCCGGAAAGGGACCCGCCAATACAATAATACTCATTTGTTTTTGCGACACCGTTTGTTTTTTTCCGGTAACCATAGCGCCTAATAAGGGAATTATAAATAATTTGACATTTTGATAATTGTAAATTTTCATGGCAAAAAAATGTCCGAATTCGTGAATTAATAACACCAGTAACACGGCCGCTATGTAGGCGATATTTCTGTCGAATAAAAAATAAAACAACAGCGCATAAATAAATAAACTAATGAGCGAACGCGTTAAATTGTTGGAGTTACGTTCGACTAACACCGGCTTTGGCGGATACGAGGTGCTGCCATAATTATTTTCAACTGTTTCCATTTATATTTTTTTGATTTAAATGAAACAGTAAATAAATGCAAGTGGCAAATAAAAAAAACGCGCCGGTTTGATGCAAAGCGGCTAACGCCACCGGTGCCTGATATAATAATGTAAAAACTCCCAATATAAATTGAATAGTTACTCCGTAAATTAAAAGGGTAACTCCCAATTTCTGATATGTACTTAAATTTAATTTATTTGATTTACGCCATAACCAAATTACACAAGCCACCACTAAAAAGGCAATGGTGCGATGCATGAATTGCACGCCTGCACCGGTTTCCATAAAATTTTTAATAAACGAATCCTCAATTAAAATAGTATCCGCCGGAAACCATTGGTCGCCCATTTTTGGCCAGGTGGGATAAAATAATCCGGCTTTTAATCCCGCAACAAAGGCACCGAATATTATTTGAATAATTAAAACGGAAAATAAAATTATGGAAACAACTTTTAATTTTTTTCCGTCTTGTTCATTAGATTCTTCTTTCTCATAAATTAAATCCAAGGCCCACCAAAATGTAAATGCAAAAACAATAAACGCACTCATTAAATGAATAGCCAAACGGTAATGACTTACGTTAGGATTTTTTACCAAGCCGCTTTTTACCATCCACCATCCTATCAATCCCTGAAATCCTCCCAATAAAAATAAAAAAACTGCTTTCATTAACATCCGTTTCGAAAATTTTTTCTTTACTAAAAAATAAATAAATCCGAGTAAAAAAATGCCCATCATTGTATTTCCTATTGAACGGTGAATATATTCCCACCAAAAAATGGATTTAAATTCTTCCATGCTCATAGTATTGTTCTTAAAAATAAATTCGGGACTTGTTTGATATTTCTGAAAACGGTCGATCCAATCATCGGAAGTAAACGGTGGCAATGAGCCCATAAAATTCCAATCGGTTATGGATAATCCCGAATGGGTTAAACGTGTTAAGCATCCAACCACCACCATTACATAAACTAAAGCGCAGCCGGTGAGCAGCCAATAAATAATGGCTTTATTTGGATTTGAACGGATTAAATTAACCATAGAAACAACGCAGTAAAAGTAACACGAATTAGGGATTTAAAAATAATTAACACCGTTTATTTTTAATATTTTAAACCTTTAACGCCTTATTAAATCTCATTATTTTTGTTTAGCGTATATTGTATTTTAATTATCTTCACCTGATTTAGTTTTATGCTTAATAAACTAGCTTCCTTTATTCTTAAATTTCGATTAGCCCTGCTTATCAGCGTTGGAATAATTGTTGTGGTAATGGGCTTTTTTGCAAGTAAAGTTGAAGTTACCTATAGTTTTCCTCGATTATTGCCCGATAATGATACTGCCAATATCGATTACGAATTTTTTAAATCGAAATTCGGACAAGACGGCACCATTTTAGCAATAGGAATAAATAAAGATGACATTAGTAAATTATCCAATTATCAGGCCTGGTCGGCGTTGGGCGATTCTATTAAAGGATTGGCAGGAATAAAAGGCGTTTTATCTGCCGCTAATTTATTTGATTTGTCATTGAACGATTCGCTTGGGAAATTTCAGATTATTCCCTTAAAAGGTTCTAATCCTACTACGCAAGACGAGCTCAACGATTTACTTTTAAAACAAAACACCTTAAAAATTTATGAGGGCATTGTTTTTAATTCGCTCACCAATTCTACACGAATGCTGGTAACGTTTTATGAAAAAGATTTAAACAGCAAACGACGAATCAGTATTGTAAAAAATATTAAAGCTGAAGTAAAAGAATTTACTGATGCTACCAAAATAAATGTCCATTTTTCGGGATTGCCTTTTATTCGCACTACGGTAATGAAAAAGATTTCTGATGAAATGATTTTCTTTTTTGTGATTGCCATTATTGTAACCGCTTTATTAATTTTATTATTTTTCCGTTCGTTTCAGCCGGTTATTTTTTCGCTGATTGTA
>JAHEYG010000031.1 GCA_023251725.1 Sphingobacteriaceae bacterium
ATTATTATTATATTGATTCACCATCGATTGAACCGTTACCGCAAAGCGCTGAAACTTGGCCGGCTTCTGTAAATAATTCCAGCTCAATTTTCCTCCCCATAAATAATTAAAAAATCCGTAGCGTATACTGCCACTCAATGCGTGATTACTAAAATTTTCGTACTCTTTCGAAAAATTTAAATTAAGTAAAGCATAAGCGCCCTCAACTGTATTATATTGTCCGCCACTGTTCAACAATCCTCCTGTACCAAAATCTATTTTTTTAAAAGAATTTTGATACTTGTATCCAAGGAGGAGCGACCCTATTCTAAATTTATTAGATTCTTTGTCTAGGGAATCTTTATACCGTTTAGTGCCGGTAATTTTAGTGGCGCTGTCTTTTTTACGGTAATCGTCAATTTCTTCTTTGGTGAGAGGAATGGGGCGTTTATCTTTCCAATACACTGTGTCTTTTTTATTGGCTTCGTCTTCCACTTTTAAAATTTCACTTTTAAAAAATCTTTTTGGGAAAGTTGGATTTATTTCATACTCCGAAACTACAGCATTATAATAACCGTCGCCTTTAAATCCCAAAAATTTAAAATTAAAAGCAAAATTTAAATTAACAGGAAGCCACAGCGTATCGCCTCGAACGGGCGCGTGAAGCTGACGGATTCTTAAAGTATCCACAAAATCTATTTTCGCATCTTTGGTTAAATACATATCTACACTATGTATGCGCCAGGTATTTTCCTGAATGTAAATGATGCCATGAAAACACGGATCGGTTTTTCGTTTTGGTGTAACCAAAATTTTATTAATCATCTTACCGTCTTCAAACGTAGTACCGAGTAAACGGTAACGGTAAGAAAAAAAAGCGCCATCGGTGATGGGAGAAATAAAAGGACGATCGCTTAATCCATCTATAGTAACCAAATTTTCATAAAAATTAAATTTCATATCGCTCAGCTGATTAAAACTAAACGCTTTATTATCGCCGCTTACTTTACTTGAAAACATTATTTCCTTCTCATCCATCGGTTTTCTGAAATGATATTTACTTTCACTCTCCGACAAATAAATAATTCCTAATAAAGTTGAATCAATGGGATTAGAACCGGTGGTAAATTTTAATAATTTACCAAGACCTTTATTAATTTCTTTTAGTCGCTGCAATCCTTTAATATAAGCTCTGCACGAATAAGAATTGACCTGATTTAAATAAAATTTTCTTTTTTTAATTGCTTGCCTAATTACTTCGTAAGCAGGATCTTCATTTGCCTTAATAACCACTTCTTTTAATTCGTAATTATCAGAATGCAAAGTCACATTTAAAACCATATCTTCACTAACGGTCACCTCTTTTATTTCCCGCTTAAATCCTATGTACTGAAAAATAATTTCGTATTGCCCGGGTTTTAATTTAAAAGCATAAAGTCCGTCGGCATTACTATTAGTAGCGATAGTAGTTCCTTTTAAAATAACAGAAGCAAAGGGCAAAACATTTCTATTGGAATCGGTAATCTTCCCCGAAAGGGTAAACACCTGCGCACCAAGCGAAAATATTAAAACAGTAAAAAAAGAAAAAAAGAAAATTCTCATAATAAATTTACCCTATTGCTATGACGAACAAACGTTTATAAAGTTACATTTATTGCCAGAACAAAAAATGTTTTTGTTGAGAGGTATTTAAAAATTACAAACGGAAAAATTTTTATGATAGCTATTGTACTCCGTTCAAATTCAATTGCCCGTTGTAAATACGTAAGAAATAATATTGGCGCCCATTTTTAAAGCTTTCTCGTGTGCTTCGGAGCTATCTTTATGCACTTCGTAACTTTCCCATCCGTCGCCCAAATCACACTCAACATCATAAAAACAAACTAATCGTCCTTTAAAAATTAAACCAAAACCTTGCGGCGGTTTATTATCGTGCTCATGAATTTTTGGAAGGCCCTTATCGAAATCATATTTTTGATGATAAATGGGATGTGTAAAAGGAAGTTCTACAAAATCTAATTCAGGAAAAACTTTTTTCATTTGCGTGCGAATAAATTTATCCATCCCGTAATTATCGCTGATGTGTAAAAATCCGCCGCCCAATAAATAGTTTCGCAAGTTATCGGCCTCTTGTGTTGTGAAAATAATATTGCCATGGCCGGTAACATGCACTAATGGATAATTAAATAATTCGATGCTTCCTGCTTCAACAATAGCTTGCTCGGGATTAATATTTGTTTTTAAATTATCGTTACAATATTTTATTAAGTTGGGAAGGGAAGTTTCGAGATTAGCGTACCAATCGCCACCGCCATTATATTTTAATAAAGCAATTTGATAAGATGCAGGATTAATTATAATTGGAAGAACAGAAGATTTTATGAGTGAAGAAACGCAGAGAAGACAAATAAAAACTATTTTGCTACTAGGCCTCATTTTGGTTTTGGTTTGGGTGCGGTACCTGGTTTAGTTCCTGGCTTTGGAGTTTCTTTTGGTTTTTGTTTAGGCGGCTCTCCTCCCACTTTTATTTTAAGAAGATAATTTCTATTTTTTTCCATCTCCACACTTCCCATATCAGAAATGGATAATGTTTCTTCAAAATTACCATAGCCATCAGAACGCACAGTAATTTCGTAGGTACCCGCGCCCAGTGCCAAAACATATTTTCCGCTTTTTGGATTCGGCACAAAAGTAAGTTCTTCGTTGTTGGCTTTGTTTTTAGCAATGATACTTGCAATTGTTTGAACCGGTTGTTTGTTCAATACCGAATCTCCCAAAAATATTTTTCCGGTAATAATTCTAACAATTTGCTGATTCTCATTAAAACGAATTCTGTAAATATCTAAATCACCAAATCCACCCGGACGAAAAGCACTTATATAACCGGCGCGATTATCGGGCGTTAAACTAATACTTCTGTCGTTATCAGTTGAATTTATCGGATAACCTAAATTTTCGGCTTTACTCCAAATATTTTCTTCAGGATTATAATGACTTTTAAATAAATCAAATCCTCCCATACTATTATGACCTTCCGAGGAAAAATAAAGATTTAATCCATCAGGCGAAATGTATGGGAAATCTTCGTTGTATTCGGTATTTATTACATCGGGCAATCGATAAGGTTCGCCCCAAACGCCGGTTGGTAATTTGCGGCACATATAAATATCAGATTTAGCACCAACATTTTCGCGGCGCGCAAATGCAATGGCATTACCATCAGGACTAAAACACCCCGAGGTTTCAACTTTTTTATTTACTTGTTCAGGCAGTAATTTTGGTTTAGGAAAATCGGAACCATTCTTTTTTACTGAAATATATAAGTCACCAAACTTTTCGATGTGATCGAGGTACACCATCATTTCGTTACCATCCGGTTTTAACCAAACCACTTGTTCATCGAGATTAGAATTAATTACATTACCGGGATTGATTGCTTTTATCCATTTACCACTTTCCAATTTGCTGTAATAAATATCGCTTGGATGATAACCATCTACCTCCACATTTTTTCCTCCGAGATTTTCTTTTCGGCGCGATGTAAAGGCCATAAATGTTTCGTCGGAATTAACAAAAGGATAATAATCGGGCTCTTCCGAATTAATATCTTTTCCAAGATTAGCGAAAGTAACATTAGTTGGGCTCGACATAAACATACGGGCGTTGTTACACATTTTAATTTGATGGTCGGCTTCTGCCGCTTTCTTCGGCATTTTTTGTTTATACTTTTCAAATGCTTTTATGGCTTCATCAATTCTTCCTGCTAAATGATAAGCGTGCCCTAAATTAAACCAGGCCTCTTCTTCAAATTTATCATCTTTGGTAACTGCTTCTAAATTTTTTATAGATTCGGTGCGATTGTAATTAGTGTTGAGATAACAGAGACCTAATTTATACTGAACTTTTTTATTGCTGGGTTCGCTTTTAAAAATATCGCGATAAATTGGCAAGGCCATTAAATAATTGCCATGTTTTAAATGTTCGTCGCCATCTTCAACTTCAGGTTTCTTACCTTTTTGTTGTGAAAAAATCTGCAAACAAACAGAGAGCAAGAGAATAATTATGGTTCGTGTTTTTTGGGGCATAAAAGAAAGCGATTAAATTATGAAAAACTTTTTAAAACAAGCTACTTTTTTTGTGAAAGTTTAAATAAATCGTCTTTTTCTTTTTTGTTGAGGCTATCGTATCCGCTTTTCGAAATCTTATCTAAAAGCTGGTTTAAGTACTTTTCGTCTTTACTATTTTGATTCGTAACTGTTTCTTCGCTAGTACGTTTGTATACCATTTTGAGCTTAGATTTACGGTTTTTAAAGAAAGAAAAGTTAAAGAAATCGCCGCCTGTTTTAAGTTGGTACCCATAAATCAGTCCAAATGCAACTCCTCCGATATGCGATATTTTTCCGCCGGTGTTGGTTGCAAAGTCGAGCACAGTACTTAAAACAAAAACAAGCAATGCAAAATATTTATACGGCATTTCGAGTAATAAAAAAACATTTACGGGCATATTGGGCGCATACACTGCTAATACCATTACAATTCCTAAAACAGCCGAAGACGCTCCTATTAAATAATTAAATTCGAAACTTTCAGGAAAAATCATTCCCAAAATTAATGGCAAAACGCCTCCGCATACTCCACTCATTACATATATTGATACCAGCTTTTTTTCACCAAGAATGGCGAATAGCATTTGTCCGGAAAAATAAAGCAAAATCAAATTAAAAAATACATGCCCTAAATTTTCGTGAGTAAACATATAAGTAAAAAGCGTCCAAAATTTACGAATGAATTCTTCGGTACCAAATGGTAAAGCCAAATAGGGCAGCAAATTTACATGCGCAATATTAATACCAATGTTTACGGTTAAAAACACGGCAACATTCAAAATAATTAATACAGTGAGTTTACTTTGTTGTTGAAAAGTGTTTCTTATATTATCGAAAACCGACATAGTAAAATTTTGATTCCGGATTCTTAATTAATAAAACTGTTTACGATTTCGTTTCCAAACTAAAATCATTATAAAACCAAATAACATTCCACCTAAATGCGCAAAATGCGCCACATTATCCATTGGATTTGATCTTAATCCGGAAATTAATTCAATGCCACCATAAATTGCAACGAACCATTTTGCTTTTATGGGCAGTAAAAAATATACATATAAAAGTGTGTTGGGAAAAAGCATACCATAAGCCAACAATAAACCAAACAAAGAACCGGACGCACCAATTACAACGTGCGAATTAAGATATTGATGTTTAAAGTCAATTAAAAATTGTGAGGCAATACTTAATGCTTTAGTGGGAGATTCTTGCATGGCACTATTATAATGGCGAACAAAATTATCGTATTCACGAACAAATTCGTAACTCACATTACTTTGAAAATCACTTGAATTTACAAGCGCTTCAAAATTTTGAACGGTTATATTACTATGCACCGCATTTATAGAATCTACCACCGGACCAGTTTCAATATAAAAAACAAGGTATTGAATGAGTGCGGCTCCAAAACCGGTTATGAAATAATAAATTAAAAAACGTTTTGGTCCCCACGTGTTTTCAAGTACAGAACCAAACATCCAAACGGCGAACATATTAAAGAACAAATGCGAAAAATCGCCGTGCATAAATAAATAGGTAACAAATTGATACGGATAAAAATTGGGGGCGCCAACATAATGCAAACCTAATATGCTGTTTAAATCGATGTTTAAACGGTTTTTTAAAACCCAAGTGGCAGCAAACATTAAAATATTAATGATTAGAAGATTTTTAATAACCAGCGGTAAAGTTTGGAAACTTCTTGGTCTGTAATCTTCGTAACTCATAAATTTTTATTTCTTAAAAAATTTATCCAATTCATCCTTGTTTATTTCCATCATTACAGGTTTTCCGTTGGGATTGTAGAGTGGATTATCGCATTGCACTAAATGAGAAATAATTATTTGCATTTCTTTTTCATCCAACTCTTTCCCGTATTTTATGCAGGTGTTTTTGGCGATGGCGCTGCATAAATTATCGTGAATATCCATTTTTTTATCGAGTGTGTTTAATTTGTAATTTTCTAAAACACCTTCAATCATTTGCTGAATATTAAATTCTCCTAATTCGGCCGGTGTTCCGTTTATAACAATATTATTTTTACCAAACACCTCAATATCAAAACCTAAAATTTTAAAATCATCCAACAAATCCTTTATCAAAATAAAATCATTTGTACTTAATTCGATATGTGAGGCAAATAAAAGTTGTTGTGTGGAAATTTGTTTATGTGTTTTGTTTTTATAAAAATATTCATATAAAATCCGTTCGTGCGCACGTTGCTGATCAATAGCCACTATATTTTCGTTAAAAGAAGTAATGATGTATTTACCGAATAATTGAAACGTCTTATAAAAAACAGCTTCAGTCTTCAACTGCTTGTTTTCAGTAAATTCATGCTGTATGGGTTGATCTGTTAGTTCAGGATTATTATTTTTAAATCCATCGTACAAATTTTCCCAATGTTGTTGATTTGCTTTTTCCAATGGATTTTCGGGCAATTTATAATTTCCACCTTGCGATTTAAACGGATTGTAATTAGTATCAACGGTTATTTTAGGAGCTGAAATAATTTTATTCTGAGGCGCCACAGTATTAAAACTCATTTCTGTATTAAAATCCAAACTAGGGCCAACGTTTGCTTTCCCTAATGCTCTTTTAACCGAACTGTTAAGCAAAGCGTAAATAACTTTTTCATCAATAAATTTTATTTCTGTTTTGGTGGGATGAATATTGATATCGATATTTTTGGGATCAATTTCTAAAAATAAATACCAGGCAGGATGCGAATCCAATGAAATTAATTCGCGATACGTTTCGTAAACCGCATGATTTAAATAAGCACTTTTAATAAACCGGTTGTTCACAAAAAAATATTGATCGCCACGCTTTCTTTTAGCGGTTTCAGGTTTACCAACGTATCCGCTTATTTTTACAACATCTGTGATTTGATCGATTGGCACCAATTTTTGATTGAGCGAATTACTGAACAATCCCATTATGCGTTGCATTAAATTGGCAGGAGGTAAATTAAAAATTTCATTATTATTACTGTACATAATAAAATGAATGGTGTGGTGCGCTAAAGCCAATCTTTCAAATTCATCTATAATATGGCGCAGTTCTGTAGAGTCTTCTTTTAAAAAATTTCGACGTGCCGGGATGTTGTAAAATAAATTTTTTACACTAAATGAAGAGCCTGTTGCACATTGGCATTCACTTTGCGACGTAAATTTTCCGCCTTCAATTTCAATTAATTGCCCAACTGTATCTTCATTTTTTTTTGTTTTGAGTTCAACCTGTGCTACTGCCGCAATGCTCGCTAAAGCTTCACCTCTGAAACCTTTAGTATGTAATTTATATAAATCATCTGCAGTTTTTATTTTAGAAGTAGCGTGTCGTTCAAAACACATTCTGGCATCAAACGGATTCATCCCATCCCCATTATCAATAACTTGTATTAAAGCTTTTCCGGCATCTTTTACAATTAATTTGATTTGAGTGGCGCCGGCATCAATAGCGTTTTCTAATAATTCTTTAACTACAGAAGCAGGTCGTTGAACTACTTCTCCCGCCGCAATCTGATTGGCTACGTTTTCGGGTAATAAAGAAATAATGTTGCTCATACGAATAACAAATGTAATCAAATATTTTGCCCACTGTTTTTTTTGGGAACTTTTAAGAATTATTTCGGTTAAAAAAATTGAAAAAAATATTATATTTTTTAGCCGTTCTACTTTTTAGTTCATTTTAAAAAAAATAAAAAAAATCAGTAATTTAAATTTAAAAAGGAATTAGAAAGATCGAATTTATTCAACCAGTTAAAACCGATTTAGTTCAATTTGATTTTTTTTGTACGAGAAATTATATTAATGATGTTAATAAACGTCGTTTTTAGCTCGATTTAAAAATTAATTCAATAAATAATTAAAGAATTCTATTTTAATATATAATTGGGTTTCATTAAGTTATAAAACAAGTTTTGATGTTAACTAATTAAAAGATACTTGTTTAAAGTTTTTATAAAAATTATTAACAAAAATTTAGTAATATTATACTTCGTTTTAAAAAAAATTGCATGAAAAATATTACAAAGACTTTACTGGTTTCCCTTGTTCTTGGATTTAGCATCTTAAATCCCTTATTCTCTCAGCATAATAAATCTAATTCCAAAAGAATTATTTCTCCCGATTCTTTAAGAGATTTCGATGAGTCTGCCTGGAGACAAAGCGCGTTAATTAACGGCGGTTACATTGGGGATGAATTAAACATCGCTTTGTATTATGCTAAAAGAGAACATATAATCAATAAATATTATCCGAACACCTATGATATTAATAATTATAAAACGCTCCCATCAAATGTGCTAAACGCACCATGTGTAAACGAAGGTTTTGAAGCAGGAAATATTACCGGTTGGACTGCCACTTCAGGAACAAATACTAACTCCTGCGCTTATCCTACCGCCACGGTACCTTTAGGAATGGGACCTACTTTAACTGTTTTAACAACACCTTTAATTGATCCTGTTACGGGAAATCTTGTTCCTAACTCACCTTTGGGTGGAACCATGGTTGCAAAACTGAATAATACTTCTGTAGGTGGAAAAGTGATTAAACTTACTCAAACGTTTAATGTAACTCCCGGTAACTATTTGTATGATTTTGCTTATTACGCTGTTCAAAACGGCCCTCATACCTGTTGCCAACAACCAGGGATGAAGGTTAGGTTGAGAGATTGTATAGGTAATTTATTGGCTTGTCCCGATTTCAGTTTTAATGCGCCGGCAACAAACAGCGCTACCTGTCCGGGTACTGGGCCTGCTACATGGAGTCAAACCGCTATAGGTTGTCCGTTTCAGTGTGTTTTTGTTAGTTTAGGTTGGCAAAAATATTCGATTGACCTTACTTCGTATATAGGTTCGTGTGTAACCGTTGAGGTAATGGTTATGGATTGCCAACCAACCGGTCACTATCTTTATGCTTATTTTGACTCTAATTGTAACCAAATGCTTTTGGGTGTAAATGGTGCTCCTGTTTCCATGCCCACGCAAACTTTAGTTGTTCAGGCCCCATGTGCGACCACTGCAACATTAACGGCTCCTGGAGGATTAAGTCCCTATACATGGGATGGCCCGCCTTTAAGTGGTATAACTTCAAATACAAATCAAACTA
This sequence comes from Sphingobacteriaceae bacterium, assembly GCA_023251725.1. Lineage (GTDB taxonomy): Bacteria > Bacteroidota > Bacteroidia > B-17B0 > Aurantibacillaceae > JAHEYG01. The sequence goes on from JAHEYG010000031.1 coordinate 9,200, forward strand.
TTTCTACTGCAGTCCCCGGTAATTACACTTTACAAATGAACCCATTTGGAATTTGTACGCCCATTTTCAGAATTATTACTTTGCAATTTGTACCTCCCCTTACAGTTACTGCAACACCTTCCGTTATTTGTTCAGCAGGTTCGTCCACACTCACAGCTTCTGGAGCTACAACTTATACTTGGAGTACAGGACCAACTACCCCTACAACAGTCGTCACGCCGTTAGGTACTACAATATATACGGTTACGGCGCAAACGTCAACGTGTATTACAACCGGAACTATTCAGGTTACTGTTAGTTTCAATCCAACCATAACTATTGCCGCGAGTGCACCAACTGTTTGTGCTGGATCACCCGTCACCTTTACCGCTAATGGGGCTTCAACGTACACATGGAATCCGGGTGGCTTAACGGGCTCTGTCGTCGTCGTCACGCCAACAACTTCAACTACCTATACTTGTACAGGTTCCATTGCCAGTGGGTGTATGGGAAGTGCTACTGTTTTTATAAATGTAGTTGCCACACCAACGGTTACCGCATTTACAAGTACATCAACTATTTGTAACGGAGGTTCAGCCACACTTTTTGCAGGTGGTGCAACCACTTATACATGGAATCCAGGGGCATTATCTGGTGCTGTTGTAGTTGTTTCTCCTACTGTAACAACTACATATACTGTTTCTGGAGCTAATGGAGGAGCATGTGTTGGTACAAGCACAGTAACTTTAATTGTGAGTACTCCAACTATATTGATTTCCAGTTCTCCTCCTTCAATTTGTACCGGTAATTCCGCAACTTTAACAGCCAGTGGGGCATTTACATATACTTGGAATCCAGGGCTGCTAACAGGAACCAGTGTAACGGTCACCCCCCCTTCTACAACAATATACACCATAACCGGAACAAATACATTAGCTTGTGTTAATGCGGCTACTTTTCAATTGGTTGTTAATATAACACCCACAGTTACAGCCGTTCCTACACCAACGGCAATTTGCAGTGGTTTCTCAGGCACCTTAACAGGAAGCGGAGCTACTACTTATACATGGAATCCGGGAGGATTAACCGGAACAAATGTTACTGTATCTCCAACCATTACTACTATTTACACTGTAACGGGTTCAAATGGACCTTGTTCAAACACAAACACCGTTTCCTTAACAGTAAACAGTAGCCCTACCATAACTGCCAATGCTTCTCCAACTGCGATTTGTAGCGGCAATACTACTACATTAACCGGTACGGGTGCGATAAGTTATACATGGAATCCCGGAGCACTTGTTGGTGCAGTTGTAACTGTTACGCCTGGTGTAACTACTACGTATACTTTAACAGGCATAAATGCCTTTGGTTGTACTTCAACCAGAACGGTATTGGTTAATGTTACAATAACACCGACAGTAACAGCCTCCAGCTCTCCTACAGCGATATGTTTGGGTTCTACAGCAGTATTAACCGGGATTGGCGCAACAACTTATACATGGAATCCTGGGGCATTAACAGGTTCTACCATATCAGTTTCTCCGGCTTCAACTACCATTTATACAGTTGTGGGTGCGAATGGAGTTTGTACAGATACAAAAACTGTTTCGTTAACTGTTAATCCTAACCCAACAATAACTGCAATAAGCTCGCCTACCGCAATCTGCGCAGGGGCTTCCGCTACTTTAACAGGAAGTGGGGGTACAACTTACACATGGAACCCGGGAGCTATTACCGGGGCAACTATAACAGTTACACCGGCCTCAACAACTATTTATACAGTTATTGGATCCAATGGAACGTGTTCCAGTACGGGAACTGTTTTATTAACTGTAAATGCTAATCCAACCGTTAGTGCCATTAGCTCGCCAACAGCCATTTGTGTGGCCGGCTCAGTTACGCTCACTGCATCGGGTGCTTTGTCTTATACTTGGAACCCGGGGGCATTAGCAGGAACAACAGTTGTGGTTACTCCTACTATTAATACAACCTACACTTTAACCGGAGTTAACGCTGTAGGTTGTACAAATTCAAATACAATTTTAGTAGTAGTTAATACGCTTCCTACTGTAACGGCCTCCAGCTCTCCGACAGCAATTTGCGTGGGTGCTTCAGCAACATTATCTGCTGTTGGTGCAACAACTTATTCCTGGAACCCCGGAGCACTTATTGGCGCTTCTGTTACCGTTAATCCTATTGTTACTACAATTTATACTGTAACCGGTACAAGCGGTGCGTGTTCAAGTACAGCTACCTTAACATTGATCGTTAACGCAAATCCTACAGTAACGGCCTCCAGCTCTCCGACAGCTATTTGTAGCGGTAATTCTGCTACCCTTACTGGTGGCGGTGCAAGTACATATACCTGGAATCCGGGCGCTTTAACCGGTGCCACCGTTACCGTATCGCCTATAATAAACACGACGTATACTTTAAATGGGACAAACGCAGCCGGATGTACAAGTACACAAACCGTTACGCTTATAGTTACCACCACTCCAACTGTAACGGCGGTGAGTTCGCCTACAGCAATTTGCAGTGGCGCTTCCGCAACTTTAACTAGTTCCGGTGCCACTACTTATACTTGGAATCCAGGAGCTATTACAGGAGGAACTATTACGGTTACTCCAACTATTACTACCATATATACAGTTACCGGATCAAATGGAAGTTGTACTAATACAAGAACTGTTTCCTTAACCGTTAATGCCAACCCTACAGTAACGGCCTCCAGCTCTCCGACAGCCATTTGTATTGGTTCTTCCGCTACATTAACCGGTGTTGGCGCATTGACCTATACTTGGAATCCGGGTGCTTTAGTTGGAACAAATGTTACTGTTTCACCAACCATAACAACAATTTATACAGTTACCGGATCAAATGGTAATTGTTCTAATACAAATACAGTTTCTTTAACTGTGAATGCTCTCCCAACACTAACGGCCACCAGCTCTCCGACAGCTATTTGCAGCGGAGCTAGCTCAACCTTAACTGGAAGCGGAGCATCTACCTATACTTGGAACCCCGGTGCTTTAACTGGATCAACAGTTACCGTTACACCTGTGGTAACCACTATATATACTTTAACTGGAACAAGTGTTTCAGGTTGTGTTAATACAAAAACGGTTTCTGTAAATGTTACTACTACTCCAACAGTAATTGCGAGCAGTTCACCAACCAATATTTGTAGTGGGTCATCAGCAACCTTAACAGGCAGCGGAGCTACAACCTATTCTTGGAATCCAGGTGCACTTGTTGGTGCTACGGTGGTAGTTTCACCTACTATAACTACAACTTATACCCTAATAGGAGCGAATGGAGTTTGTACCAATTCACAAACAGTTTCTTTAATTGTTACTTCAAGCCCAACAGTTATTGCTTCCGCAAGTCCAACAGCTATTTGCAGTGGTAATTCTTCAACACTTTCCGCTTCCGGTGCCATAAGTTATACGTGGAATCCTGGGGCGATTATAGGGGGAACCATAACAGTTTCTCCAGGAGTAACTACAACCTATACGGTAATAGGAACAAATGGATTAGGATGTACAAATTCACAAACACTTTCTTTGAATGTTACTGCAACTCCAACTATAACGGCCTCCTCCTCTCCGACATCTATTTGTGTTGGTGCTTCAGCAACTTTGACCGGGTTAGGTGCCGGTTCATATACATGGAATCCGGGTGCTCTAACAGGAACAAATGTCACAGTTTCTCCAACTGTTACAACAATATACACAGTTACCGGAGCAAATGGAGCTTGTTTAAATACTCAAACAGTTTCTTTAACTGTTAATGCAAATCCAACTGTAACGGCCTCCAGCTCTCCGACAGCAATTTGTAGTGGCGCTTCTGCTACTTTAACAGGAAGTGGTGCGACAAGTTATACTTGGAATCCAGGTGCCTTAACCGGAACGAATGTAACAGTTTCACCAACTGTAACGACTATTTACACTGTAACCGGCAATAATGGAACTTGTTCAAATACAAATACTATTTCTTTAACTGTAAATGCCAATCCTACAGTTAGTGCTGTAAGTTCTCCTACATCCATTTGTGTAGCAGGTTCGGTAACTTTAACCGCTTCCGGTGCTCTATCTTACACTTGGAATCCCGGTGCAACGGTATCAGCGAATGTAGTGGTTTCGCCGACAGTTACAACAACTTATACTGTAGATGGTGTTAATGCTGCAGGTTGTACTAACTCATTTACATTAGCGGTTGTTGTAAATACAGTGCCGGTAGTTAATGCTTTTAGTACTTCAACAGCTGTTTGTCTTGGCGGTAGCGCCACTTTAACAGCTGTTGGTGCCACTACTTATACATGGAATCCTGGGGCAATACCGGGATCTACTCTTGCTGTTACACCTTTAATCACTACTATTTATACTGTAACCGGTGCTAATGGAACCTGTAGTGGTACGGCCACCATTTCTTTAGTGGTGAATCCGAATCCAACAGTTACAGCCGTTCTTACTCCTACTTCAATTTGCAGCGGTAACACAGCAACATTTACGGCATCAGGTGCTATAACTTATACATGGAATCCAGGTGGTTTATCCGGTACAACTGTTACAGTTTCTCCTGGAACGACAACGACTTATTCAGTAAGAGGAACTGATGCTTCAGGTTGTAAGAATACTTATACATTTAGTTTACTTGTAACACCAACACCTACTCTAACGGCCATCAGCTCTCCGACATCAATTTGTAGCGGAGCTTCAGCGACTTTGACAGGATCTGGTGCCACAAGCTATACTTGGAATCCCGGCGCATTAGGTGGTGGTACTGTTGTAGTTACTCCTACGGTTAATACAACATATACTTTAACGGGAGATAACGGAGGATGTACAAGTTCGCAAACTCTTCAAGTAAATGTGAATACTACACCAACCGTTACTGCAATCAGTTCCCCTACTTCAATTTGTAGCGGAGCTTCCTCTACTTTAACAGGTAGTGGTGCTACTACTTATACTTGGAATCCGGGTGCGATTAGCGGTGCTACAGTTGTTGTGACTCCAACAGTTACAACTACCTATACACTTACCGGCGATAATGGTGGTTGTACAAGTACCCAAACTGTTTTATTAAATGTTAATCCTAGCCCTACTCTAACAGCCAACAGCTCTCCGACAGCCATTTGTAGTGGCGGTACTGCAACATTAACCGGAAGCGGCGCAACATCTTATACTTGGAATCCAGGCGCATTATCCGGAGCATTGGTAACGGTTTCACCTGCAAGTACAACTACTTACACTCTTATTGGTTCTTCCGGAGGTTGTACTAGTACACAAACTGTACTATTAGTTGTTAATACTACTCCTACAATAACAGCTAACAGCACTCCTACTTCATTATGTCTTGGGTCATCTGCTACGTTGACTGCAGCTGGCGCAACTTCCTATACGTGGAATCCGGGTGCTTTAACAGGTACTTCTGTAGTTGTCTCTCCAACCATTACAACTACTTACACTATAACAGGCGTTAACGGAACCTGTGCTTCAAGCACTCAAACACTTTTATTAACGGTTGTAGGTAATCCTACTGTGAATGCATTTGCCGCACCTAGCCCAATTTGTAGTGGAGCTAGTTCTACACTCAGTGCATTTGGCGCAGTAACTTATACCTGGAATCCCGGAACAATAACAGGTAATCCTATTACTGTTACTCCTACAATTACTACAAACTATACTGTTACCGGTGCTAACGCTTCTGGTTGTATTGGAACTAGAACGCTTAATGTGATTGTCATTAATAGTCCAACATTAAATGCTATAAGTAATCCAACTTCAATTTGCAGCGGTGCAACAGCAACGCTTGGCGCGATTGGTGCAGTAAGTTATACCTGGAATCCGGGTGCATTAGCTGGTAACACTGTAGTGGTTTCACCAACTGTTACTACCAATTATACTGTAACAGGCGCTAATGGATTCGGTTGTACTTCTACCAAGACCGTTACCTTAATAGTATTATCAACTCCAACTATTATAGCAACAAGTTCACCAACTGCTTTATGTGTTGGTAACTCTGCTACATTAACAGGAAACGGCGCATTGACTTATACATGGAATCCTGGAGCATTAACCGGGTCGGCAGTAGTTGTTTCTCCTACTGTAACCACTAATTATACTATAACCGGTGCTAATGGTGCTTGCGGAAGTAATACGGCTACTTTATCTCTTACTGTCAATTCAAATCCAACTGTAACAGCGGCAACCTCTCCAACAATTTTATGTAGCGGTTCTTCAGCTACATTAACAGGTACCGGTGCTACTACGTACACATGGAATCCTGGTGCTATAACAGGCGCTACTGTTGTTGTAACGCCTACCATTACTACAACTTATTCTTTAACAGGAACAAATGCTTCGGGTTGTACAAATACACAAACCGTTTCATTATCGATTAATCCAAATCCTACTCTAACGGTCGCCAGTACTCCAACATCTATTTGTGTGAGCGGAAATGTTACTCTTACAGCTTCCGGAGCAACTTCCTATACATGGAATCCCGGAGCATTAACTACCGGAACTATAGTTGTTTCTCCTACAGTTACTACGACTTATTCGATAACAGGCGCAAATATTACGGGATGTTCAACCACTAATACTTTAGCAGTAGTTGTTAATACTGTTCCTATAGTAACTGCGGTGAGTTCTTCAACGGCTATTTGCAGCGGTTCTTCTGCTACCTTAACAGGAGGCGGGGCTACTACCTATACCTGGAATCCGGGAGCTATTGCAGGAACAACTGTGGTTGTAACTCCAACTATCACTACTATTTACACTGTAACAGGAGCCAACGGAAGTTGTTCAAACACTCAAACAGTATCTTTAACAGTTAATCCCGGTCCTACTGTAACGGCCTCCAGCTCTCCGACAGCGATGTGCGCAGGGTCGTCGGCAACATTAACCAGCTCAGGTGCGCTTTCCTATACTTGGAATCCAGGCGCTGTAACCGGAAGTACTGTTGTTGTGACCCCAACTGTAACTACAACTTATTCTGTTACCGGAGTTGATATTATAGGTTGTACTAATACGGCAACACTTTTATTAAATGTAAACACTCCTACAATAATTGCCATAGGTTCACCTACTGCAATATGTATGGTGGGATCATCTACTCTTACAGCTTCAGGTGCGGCAACGTATACTTGGAATCCTGGTGCTTTATCCGGACCGACAGTGGTAGTTACACCTCCTGCAACCACAACATATACTGTTAGCGGAACAAATGCTTTTGGTTGTATAGGCTCATCAACTTTAATGATTGTAATTAATACAATGCCAACGGTTACTGCCGTAAGTTCTAACACAAATATTTGCAGCGGAACATCAGCTACTTTAACAGGAAGCGGTGCCACTACTTATACCTGGAACCCGGGTGCATTAACCGGTTCAATAGTTACTGTTTCTCCTGTAATAAATACTACTTATACATTAACGGGGGCCAACGGAGCCTGCTTTAACAGTACAACTTTAGCTATTGTTGTAATTCCTAGTCCTACAGGGGTTACTGCTTCTAATAACGGTCCGCTAACGTGTACATTTACTTCTGTAAATTTATTCGGAGCAACTACATCTACTAATATTACTTACGGATGGAGTGGTCCTGCGGCATTTACTTCTACAGTTCAAAATCCTACAGGAATTAGTACCGGTGGAACGTATACGTTAACTGTGACTAGTGTTGCCACAGGCTGTTCAACCAGTGCAACTACAGCGGTAATTGCGAATACCGTATTACCGACTCCAACTATTACTCCTACAGGTTCTATAACTTGTATTTCGTTTACGGTTGGATTAAATACTGTTGTTACGCCAACACTTGTAACTTATAATTGGAATGGACCAGCTAGCTTTACGTCAGCAGTACAAAATCCAACTGTGAACGTTGCAGGAAACTATACTGTTGTAATTACCGATTTAAACACCGGGTGCGTTTCAACAACCACTGTTGCGGTTGTAACGAATACTAACGTTCCTATTACCGCTACAATAACTCCGGCAACTTGTACCGGAACTGTTTCTAATAATAATGGTACAATAACATTAGGAAACTTTACGGTGATAGATAAGTACGATTATGTTGCGGGTGTTACTTATACCGGAGCGGCAACTTACGCTACGGCTACTAACATTCCTATTTCAGGTATAATAACAAATACTTTAAGTAATCCTCTCGTAAATACACCTTACACCGTAAGAATTTTCGGCGGCGCTAATGGTTGCTTTAAGGATACAACTTTAATATTAATTCCTGTTGATTGTTCAACTGCTAATTCTTTAGGAATTGCTAAAGCGGTTAGCACACCTACATTAAATGGTAATGGTTCGTATGATGTAATATATAAAGTGGTGGTTAGAAATACAGGAGCTTTAGATTTAAATAATTTATTGTTGACTGAAAATCTGAATGCAACTTTCCCTCTTCCTACAACATTCTCTGTTACCTCCTTGCCGGTGATTACAACTGCTGCAGGAACAAGTTTAACTTTGAACGGTACATTCGACGGGTCTTCGCAAACAAATATCACTACCGCGCTTACAAGTACCTTGGCTGCGGGAAGAACGGATACAATAATATTTACAGTAAATATTAAACCCAATGGATTCTTCGGAACATTTAATAATCGGGTGATTGGTGTTGGCACAACAACTACATTAGCAACTTTAGTTGATACTTCCAATGTGGGAATAAATCCGGATCCGGATGCCGATGGTAATCCAACTAACAATAATATCCCGACTCCGCTTAATTTTACGCCTGACCTTTTCTTTGGATTAACTAAAGAAGGTTCGGTAAGCGCTAAGTTACCTGACAATACTTTTGATATAACTTATACTATTAGTGTTCATAATTTAGGTAACGATACATTGAGGAATGTGGTTGTAAAAGATAAATTATTCCAAACCACTATTAAGTTACCGGCAACTTACACAATGAAAACTGCTCCTCTTACCACCGGAAATTTAGTTCCTAATCCATTGTACGAGGGTAATACTGTAACAGATTTATTAATTCCTTCAACCAGCAAAATGGCTCCGGGCAATGTGAATACGATTGTATTTACAATAAACGTTAAACCTGATACAGTCCATGTCATATACAACGTTGCAACCGGAACAGCAGTTGGTACCGGAGCAGTTGCGGTAACTGATACTTCTAACGCAGGAAACAATCCGGATATTAATAATAATGGTATTTGGAATGAACCTTCAGACAATATTCCAACGGTATTGGTAATTCCGGATACTGAATTATTTATTCCGGAAGCATTTACTCCGAACGGTGATGGTAAAAATGATTACTTCCACATCAGAGGAATTGCCGGAATAGAAAGCATTTTAACAGTGTATAACCGATGGGGTAATATCGTTTACAAAAAAGACAATTACGATAATACTTGGCAGGGTTATCCAAATGCCGGTGGACTAACATTGGGTACAGATAAATTACCTCCGGGAACTTACTATTACATTTTAGAATTTAAACACGGAGAGTATAAAACCACTAATGGCTTTGTTGTCTTACAATATTAATTATAAATAAAAATATTAAATTGAATATTATGAAATCAACTTTAAAATTCGCAAAAATAACTTGTATCTGTTTGTTGTTTTTTACCAATGTAAAAACAACAAAAGCGCAATACGATGCTATGTTCACGCAATACATGTTTAACGAAATGTTTATTAACCCGGGTTACGCCGGCAGTAAAGAAGCCATGGCCGTAACTGCTGCTCACCGTCAACAGTGGGTAAATTTTCCGGGGCGCCCGGTGACGACAACGTTCTCGTTGCACGGACCATTAATGGGAAATAAAATGGGATTAGGATTAAGTTTTCTCAATGAAAATGTTGGGGTATTAGACCGCAACCTGATTTATTTAAGTTACGCTTACCGTTTGAAATTAGGTCCCGGACAATTATCTTTCGGATTACAAGGCGGTATTCATAACCAGCTTAATCGTCTCTCTGAATTAAAAACCACCGATGGAGGCGATGTGCAATTGGTACAAAATACTCCTAATTTGATTTCGCCTAATTTTGGATTTGGTATTTATTATTACACCCCAAAGTTTTACGCGGGTATTTCTATTCCCAGAATGATTGATGATAATGTTATTATTAATAGTGTTGGCGACGTTGTGCAGAATACAAAAATTACGCCACAAAAATTTCATTACTATTTAACGGTAGGAAGAATGTTTACATTTAACGATAATTTAAAACTTAAAGCGCAGGCAATGATTACTGCTGTGCAAAATGCGCCGCTTTTATTCAATATCAATGCCAATTTGTTGATCAAGAATTTAATCTGGGCCGGGGTTTCTTATAGAAGTTTTGCAGATCTTTCGGCTTTAGTTGGAGTACAAATTACTCCTCATTTTGTATTTAGCTATTCTTACGATTTCCCGTTAACACAAGTTCAAAATTACACATCGGGCTCGCACGAATTTGCTTTAGGTTATCTTTTTTCTTTTAAAGGCAGAAAAGTTAGTAGTCCGCGTTATTTTTAATAATCATTATGAAAAATTACAACATGAATAAATCTATTATATCACTCATTGTTTTAAGCACAATTAATTTTTGTGCAATGGCTCAGGATAAAGCCGTGTTAGCTGCGAATAAGCTTTACGATGAAAAATCGTATTCAGAAGCTATTCCTACCTATGAAAAAGTCATTAAAAAAGACAGTACCAATGCACTTGTTTTATCTAAGTTGGCAGATTGTTATCGTTTAACCAATAATGCGAAAGGACAAATGCTTTGTTACGGCAAATTAGTTACCTCCGGTAAAGCTGAACCTATTCAAAAATTATATTATGGTGAAGCGTTGATGGAATTAGGCCGATATGATGAAGCCACTAAAGTAATGGATGAATATACCGGCGATAGCAGAGGTAAAGTGTTTTCGAAATCAATTGCGAATTTAAAAGCATTTTCAAAAAACGAAGATGCTTATAAAGTGGATTCGGTTTCTTTTAATTCAACCGAAAACGATTTCTCTCCCACAATGTTTAATGGATTTCAAATTGTATTTACATCTTCCCGCAATAAAACCAGTTGGATAAGTCGTAAACATGGTTGGACCGGAAATAACTATTACAGTTTATACACTACCGAAAAAGATTTAGGCGGCAAGTTTTTTAAACCAACCTTGTTTATGAAAGACTTACAGTCGAAATACAATGACGGGCCGGTTTGTTTTGGCAGAGATAATAAAACAGTTTATTTCACCAGAAACAATTCTAAGAAAAAGGCCGGACAGAGTGCTGAAGGAACATATAAATTAAAAATATTTCAGGCTACATTAAATGTTGATGGTTTTGAACGTGTGTATGAATTACCATTTAATAATAAAGAATATAATTGCGCGCATCCTTCGCTTTCGCCAGATGGACAAACATTATATTTCGCATCCGACATGGGTGGTGGAATGGGCGGTTTGGATATTTGGTGTAGTAAAATGGGTGCCGATGGCGTTTGGGGAACTCCAAAAAATATGGGTGATAAAGTAAACACTGCGGGAAACGAAATGTTTCCATTTATCACTATCGATACTCTTTTATATTTTGCTTCAAACGGTTTAGATGGTATTGGCGGATTGGATATTTATGAAGTAAAAATAAAAAATGGCGTACCGCGTAAAGTGTATAATATGGGCAAACCTGTTAACAGCCAGGCCGACGATTTTGGAATTACTTTGGCAGATGATGGAATGAGCGGTTACATTAGCTCTAATCGATTACACGGCGGTACTAACGACGATATTTTTTCATTAGCTGTGTTGCGTAAAGTGAAAAGAGGAAAAACAGTTAACATTGTTACAAAAGATAAAGACTCGGGCGAATTATTAGCTAATACCCGAATTTTAATTAATAATGATTCGGTTAGAACAAATGATAAAGGAGAATATCAGACTATCATTGAAGATGAATTGTCTTATAGATTAAATGCAAATAAAACCGACTATTTTGATGTTTCAGATTCTGTTTCAACAAGAAGTTCAGAAGAAGATGAATTTACAAAAACATTATTACTGGAAAAAGATCCTAAGTTAGCTTTAGTTGGTTTTGTTTTGGATGCAAAAGATAACACTGCTATTGACGGTGCAAAAATTACAGTACTTGATAACACTCCTAATACCATTTTTGATCAGTATACTACAACTGCCGCCGGAGATTACAGAAAATCTTTATACGGTAAAAAAATCGGCGATAAATTAAATTACCAGATTACATTGGAGAAAGCTGGATATTTAAAAAAGGTGATAACCTTTACTTATGACATTACAAAACCCGGCGACATTCAACTAAACGAATTATTAAACATGCGTATTGGTAAAGTAGCTGTGGGAATGGATTTGGCAAAAATGATTGACATTAAACCCATTTATTTTGATTTAGGAAAATCAAAAGTAAGACCTGATGCTGCCATTGAATTAGATAAAGTTGTAGCCGCAATGAAAGAATATCCGAACATGATAATTGAATTAGGTTCGCACACCGATTGCCGCTCAACAGCCGCTTCTAACTTAAAACTTTCTGATGCGCGTGCTAAAGCCAGTGCCGCTTATATTGTGAAAAAAGGAATTCCTAAAATCAGAATTTTAGGAAAAGGTTATGGCGAGAAAAAAATATTAAATGGTTGTATTTGCGAAGGAAAAGTAAAACCAACTTGTTCTGAAGACGACCACGCTAAAAACAGAAGAACAGAATTTATCATCACTAAACTGAAATAGACTCTCACCCTCCTAAACCTCCCAAAGGGGGAGGGACAATAAACATTTGGAAGGATAAGGGAAAAAATATTTATTTAATAAAAAAGAGTTCTTCGGAGCTCTTTTTTTATTTACAAAAAATCCTAATTAATCTAAAATATGGCCAATTTGTTGGTTTTATCGCCGGTAAATTTGCCATTAAAAATGTATATTTGGTAATTGTACCCAATATTTTAAATGAATACTAAAATTAAAAAAGTAGGAATTGCACTTCAGGGAGGCGGCGCTCATGGAGCCTTTACATGGGGAGTACTTGACCGCTTACTGGAAGCAGAAAACATTGTTGCGGACGCGATGTGCGGTACCAGCGCCGGAGCCGTTAACGCTGTTGTTTGTGCTTACGGTTTGCATGTGGGCGGACCAGCAAAGGCAAAAGAATTAATGGAAAAAGTTTGGCAAAAAATTGCACAAAGCGGCAGTTATTTTTTTAAGCCGGGCGGAGTAGATAAATATTTTGGCAGCGGCGATATTTATAATTCTCCCGGATATATTTGGTTCAATACTATTTCGCAATTTATGTCGCCCTACAATTTTAATCCTTTAAATTATAATCCGCTTCGAAATATTTTAACGGAGTTGGTTGATTTTGAAGAACTGAATTTATACAATAAAAAGAAATTGTTTATTTGTGCTACCAACGTAAAAACAAATAGAGCGCGTGTTTTTACCAATAAAGAAATTACTGTGGATGCAATATTAGCGTCAACGTGTTTGCCGTTTTTGTTTCAAGCTGTCGAAATAGCAGGAGAATATTATTGGGACGGCGGCTATATGGGTAATCCACCAATTTTTCCATTAATCACCAATTCTAATATTAGTGATGTGGTGCTGGTTAAAATTAATTCAATTAATATCAATTCTGTTCCTACTACGGCCCGCGATATTGCCGACAGAGTAAATGAAATTTCTTTTAACAGCAGTTTAATTAATGAGATGAAGTTGATTCACTACCGAAACGAATTATTACGCAGTGGTGTTTTAAAGGTGGATGAAAAAATAAATCGCGAAATTTATGTTCATACCATTTCGGGTTACGATGCCTTGAGTCAGTTAAGTTACAGCAGCAAGATGAATACCTCGTGGGAATTTTTACTGGAGTTAAAAGAAAAAGGAAGAGAAACCGCCAGCCAATGGCTCGAAACCGATTTTAAAGAAGTGGGAGTGAAATCTACTTTTGATGTTGAAGAACATTTTTTTGATAAGCTTTAATTTAATTAAGCCTGTAATGGCTCTTTCCAAAAACAAATATTTTTCTTTGGTGATACTTTTTTTTATCACTTTGCATTCCCATTCTCAAACTAAATATGTGAGTGATGCTAATTATCTTCAGGCAAAAAGCGAAAGTGCAAATAATATATTAGGCGATTATCAAATTGCTTATCCAGATACGGGAATTAAAAATACTCACAATGCCATTGCCCGAAATTTATTGGGAAACCTTGGCTTACCACAACCCGATTATTTATTTAAGTATAAATCATCACCACTCGGATTTAATTTTTATTCGGTTCCTTTTACAGCCGACTTTTTTCAGCCCAATCAATTAGAATATTACAGAACTAAAGGTCCGTACGCCAGTTTAACCGGTATCGCCGGCGCTAAAGAAGAACAAATGCTTCGGCTTATTTTCTCTCACACTTTAAAAAACAAATTAAACATTACCATGAAGTTTAACCGTTATGGAAGTTTAGGGTTTTATTTGAAGCAACAAACTTTTATTAATAATTTTTTTCTTTCTACCAATTACACCACCACCAATAAACGATTCGGATTTTACGCTTACTTTTTGTTGAATAAAAATAAATATCAGGAAAACGGTGGCATAAAAACCGATATTAAACAAGATACCAATATTACCAATACACAGTTATTAGCCGTTAATTTAAACGGCGCTAAACGCGAAATTGGTTTAATGAATGGGGTTTTTAATCCCTGGATGAAATTAAATAAAGGTTCCGACTCAGAAATCGTTTCTCATTTTATAGATTATAAATTTAATTATGTGGTCAATTATTATCAGTATAAGGATTTAAACATATACTACGACAAATATTATTTAAATTCTTTTCTCGATACTCTTAAAACAAACGACAGCACGCATTTGCAGCAGTTTTTAAATCAAATTAATTATACCATTAAATTTAATAAAACCGGTTTACGGGCTTCCCTTGGGTATCAATACGAATACAATTTAATGCACCAGTTTTACGATTCTTCTTTTTCTAACCAACATCTTAATTCGACTCTTTATTACAATAAATTTATTCTTAGCAAAGATTCGGGTTCGATTAACCGTAACAAATATTTTTCTTCGAAGCTTTGTGCTAATTCAATTTTTTTTGGGAACAATGCCGGCGATTATAAAATTGAATGGAACAGCGAATTTAAATTTGGTGTGGATGCGAATGGGTTAACCACCAAAAAAACAAATGTATTTTCAATAAATGTTTTATCCGAACAACGCCATCCCGATTTTATTTATAACCGATGGTATGGCAATCATTTCAGATGGAACAATAATTATGTGCCCGTTAATTTGTTTCAGGCTAATGCCGGAGTCAAAAATTTAGCGAGCGGACTTTCTTTCTCCGCACTTTATCAAACTTATGATAAATATTTATACTTCGATACTTTGGCAACACCTCAGCAATTAAATAATAATGTGAGTAATTGGTCGTTCAATTTAAATTTCGATAAAGTGCTTTTAAATCATTTTGGTATTCGTGCAAATTTATATTACCAGCTCACTAATAATTTAAATGCCATTCGTAACGCACCGTCGGCTGAACAAGCGGCATTGTATTATACAGGAAGTTTATTTAAAAATAATTTACAATTACAAGTGGGTGCTCAGGTAGAATTGTTTCAGGGCTTTAAACCTTACGATTATATGCCGGCTACCAATATTTTTTATGTACAAAATAAATATAAGGTAGGATTTTATCCTTTTGTGGATGTGTTTATTTGTGCCCGCATACGACCTGTGCAATTTTTTTTAAGAGTAGGAAATGTGCTTCAGGGATTAACGGGAAGCAATTACAATTATATGGCGCATTATTATCAACCGGACCGTAATTTCCAATTCGGTTTAACCTGGTTATTTTTTGATTAATATAAATGAGTTGAAATTGATACGGATTTTTTTAATCTCATTTACGTAAATCTTCGGCAAATTAAATAAAGCACGCTTATTTCGGATTATTTTTACTATTTTTATATTACCAATTTATCGTTATGAGAAAATTTTTACTGCCCCTGATTTTTATTTCTAACGTGAATCTTAACTCACAAACCATTAAAGGCAAATGGTTATTTGAAAACACTTTTGGCAATGTTTACAATAATGAAGCTGATTGGGAAGTAAAGAATCAGAGTAAAATAAATAAATACAACGATAAAATTTTTGAAATTAACGTTGATATTAATGCCGCCTTTCTACCAATAAAAAATTTAGCTGTTGGAACAGGTTTGTATTCTTACTTTACACAAATCATAAGCAACGGTTTTTCGTCATCAGGAAATAAAATTGCAGAAGGTAGTTTCAAAAATTATGAATTACTGGCCGTTCCGTTTGTACGGTATTATTTAAACCCTGATTCTAAAAGCAGCCTGTATTTTCAGCTGGGTGCGGGTGGCGGAGGTGATATTGTTAGTAATAATGACTATACCAATTATTATGAAACAGGCGGAATTTATTCGAAATCCTCCTATAATATTACCGATCACTCTATATTTACTTTACAAGTGAACGTTGGGCTCAATTATTTTTTTAATGAATATATCGCGTTTAATACCTGCGTCGGATTTAATTATACCTCCGTAAAATATACCGATAATGTAGCTAGCAATTATCCACTTGTTCCGAGTTCTTCGCCACAAGTATATTACCTTAGCTCGAACCAAAAAATAATTCTTTGGAGGTTTGGATTTACTGTAATGTTAGGAAAGAAAAAAGAAAAACCTGTTGCACCTACTAAAGGCGCATAATTGTATATAGTCAATAAAAATAATTTTATGTTTTTGATTAAAAATAATTGTAATCGTGTGAAAATTTCTATTAAATTTATCTTCTTATTTAAAACAAAATAATATGTCGTTAGCCGCTAACAAAGGACCAATATCAAAATTCATTGATCATCATTACCGTCATTTTAATTCGGCTGCATTAAAAGATGCTGCTGTTGGTTACGAAAAACATTTAAGCGAAGGTGGTAAAATGATGGTGACCTTAGCGGGAGCGATGAGCACTGCCGAATTAGGAATTTCATTGGCGGAAATGATTCGTCAGGATAAAATTGCTATTATTTCCTGTACCGGCGCGAATCTCGAGGAAGATGTAATGAATTTAGTGGCGCATTCACATTATAAAAGAGTTCCTGAGTACCGCGACTTAACACCAAAAGATGAACGCGATTTATTGGACAATCATTTTAATCGTGTTACAGATACTTGCATTCCTGAAGAAGAAGCATTTCGCCGTTTACAAAAACATTTAGTAAAACAATGGAAAGACGCCGAAACAAAAGGAGAAAGATTTTTTCCGCACGAATTTTTATACAAAGTTATTTTGAGTGGCGAATTAAAACAATATTATGAAATTGATTCGAAAGACAGCTGGATGGTTGCTGCTGCTGAAAAAAATATTCCTATTGTTTGTCCGGGTTGGGAAGACAGTACTTGCGGAAATATTTTTGCATCGTACGTAATTAAAAACGAATTAAAAGCAAGCACGGTAAAAAACGGAATTGAATACATGGTTTGGCTGGCCGATTGGTATCGTAAGAATAGCGGCGGTAAAGGCGTAGGATTTTTTCAGATTGGCGGCGGCATTGCGGGCGATTTTCCTATTTGTGTGGTGCCTATGATGTATCAGGATTTAGAATGGCACGATGTTCCGTTCTGGAGTTATTTTTGTCAGATTTCAGATTCAACAACAAGTTACGGTTCATATTCTGGCGCTGTGCCTAATGAAAAAATAACCTGGGGAAAATTAGATATTGATACGCCAAAATTTATTGTAGAAAGCGACGCTACAATAGTGGCTCCCTTAATTTTTGCTTGGATATTGGGTTGGTAAAATCTTTATCCAATTAATCCAACACACGGGCAGATTCTTCGCTTTGCTCAGAATGACAATTTCATTCAAAAAAAAGCGTGTCATTCCGAGTACGCGAGGAATCTGCATGTGCGCCTGCTTTGAGAGCTTTCTTAATACAACACTGTTTATAATTAAACTTTCTTTCTCTTAACACCCGGCGTTTCCGAACTAATTTAGTACAATGAAACGTTTCCTCACCTATTTCTTTCAGGGATTAATTTTATTTATTCCGTTTGTAATTACCGTATACCTTATTTTTAAACTGTACGATTTTTTTACTTCTGTATTTTCAATTATCGGCATTACAAGTTACTCTTACATAAATACTTTTTTAGGATTGGTATTTACCATTGCCTTCATTACCATTATGGGATTTTTAGCTTCGTCGTTTTTATTTAAACGTTTTTTTACTTTCGTGGAAGATAAATTAGAACATGCGCCGTTTATCCGTCACATTTATTCTCCCATTAAGGATTTTACGAATGCGTTTATGGGAAATAAAAAAAGTTTTAATAAACCCGTTTTAGTTTTAACGAATCCATTGGCAAACATCGAAGAAATTGGTTTTGTAACGCACGAAGATTTAAAAGAATTAGGAATTGCAGATAAAGTGGCGGTGTATCTCCCCTACTCTTATTCTTTGTCCGGTAAATTAGTTATTGTTCCAACCTCACAAATAAAACCGCTCAACGTAGAAGGCGGTGATGCTATGAAATTTATTGTTTCGGGTGGGGTTACAGATGTGGATTAAACTCTTATCCCAATCACACAAACATCATCCACCTGCTCTAAATTATTTTTCCAATCATTAAATGTTTTTAATAATTGTTCTTCCTGCTCTTGCATGGGCATAGCTTGCGCTGCTATTAGAATATCTTTTAAATTTTTGTATTTAAACTTTTTTCCTTTCTCACCGCCAAACTGGTCGGCAAATCCGTCAGTAAAAATATATAACACGTCGCCTTTTTGTAAGGGAATATTTACATTTTTAAAAGGAACAGTTTTCCCAAGATAATAACCTACAGGTTGTTTATCGGCTTTATACTCGAAACAATTTCCGGCGCGTATTAACCACAAGGGATTATTTGCTCCGGCAAATTCTACCGAATTTTTTTTATCATCGAAACACAAAAGCGAAATATCCATACCGTCTTTATTTTCGCCGCAGCTGCCCGTTTGTTTTAAAGAAGTAATTATTTGTTGCCGCAATTGATTCAGAATTTCTGCAGGATTAGTTATTCCTCTTACATTCACAATTTCGTTCAAAAAAGTATTTCCTATCATACTCATAAAAGCGCCGGGAACACCATGACCCGTACAATCCACCGCCGCAATTAAACGCTTATTATTTTTTTCGGCGAACCAGTAAAAATCGCCACTCACAATATCTTTCGGCTGAAACAAAACAAATGCATCCGGAAAAATTTTATATTTTATTTCTTTAGCAGGTAATAATGCTTCCTGTATTCGCTTAGCATAATTAATACTGTCAACTATTTCTTTTTGTTTTTCATCTACATCGTTCTTTTGAGTTTCAATTATTTGTTTTTGCAATTGTGTTATTTTATACCGTTTTAAAATAATGACCGCAAAAATAAAAACTAAAACTCCAACCAATGTCGTTATAAATATTATTATGTTTTTCCTTCTTTTTTCACCTTGTTCAATAATGTTTTTCTTTTCCTGTTCTTTTTGAACAGCAATTTTTTCCTTTTCATACTCACTTTTCAGGTTTTGCTTTATAGCAGCCGTTTTATTCTCGGTATTCGCAATGCTGTCGCGCATTTTATTAAATAATTTATAAGTATAAAAAGCCTTTTCGAAATTTCTCTTACGTAAATAAACTTCTGTCATCAACAAAGAAGCTCTTTTAATGTATTCAGGATAACCTAGTTTTTCTGCCAATTCAAGACCTTTTGTTGCGTATTCATTCGCTCTTTCAATGTTATTTTTATCTAAATACATTTGTCCAACATAGGTATAAGAAGCGCTGCGCCCTTTATTTGTTTTCAAAATTTCCGCAAGTTCCATAGCTTTTAAAGAATAAAAACAAGATGAGTCTATTTGTTTTGTTGTATAATAGAGGATGAATAAACTATGTAATGAATTTAAAATATTAAGTGAGTCTTTTAATTCGATTCTGATTTGCGTAGATAAGCGAAAATTTTTAATTGCATCGTCATATTTTTTCAGAGTTTGATTTATGTGTCCTATATTGTTATAAACTGTGGCTAATTCACTTTTATAACCTTTTTTATTAAAAATTATGCTCGCCACATTAAGGTATTTTAATGCAGATGCGTATTCGGCTTGATTACGATAAACCATCGCAATATTATTTATCACTTTCGCTTGCGCTAATTCATCCTTTATTTCTTCACTTATTTTAAGCCCTTGTAGATAAATATCCAATGCTGCTTCCTGCTTGCCGTGGAAATCAAAATAATATCCCTTATTGTTATAAGCAGATGCCAATGCTTTATTATAAAAATACTTTAATTTAACATCGGCCTTTTCAATTTTAGAATTTATTAATAATAGAGCACTATCATTATAAGCAGTCCATTGAGCCTCATCTTCAATTTGTTCGGCGAGTGCCAGATAAATTGTTACCCTATGGGTATCATTTAAATTATTTCTTAAAAGGTTTTTAAGTGAACCTACCTGACTTTTCGAAAGCAAATAAATAAAACTTAAAATTAAAAAAAACAATATTCTGTTTGCTTTCATCGAAAAAATAGGATTATAAATACTTGTTACATCTTCCCACAAAAAAAGCCGGATAAATACCCCGGCTAATTTTCAATTCTTAATTCCTCATTCTTAATTCAATTACGCTTTCACCCCTGCACGAATAATATTTAATGCCCCACCCGCTTTAAACCATTCTATTTGCTGTGCGTTGTAACTGTGATTTACATTAATTTCGTCTTTACTTCCATCGGCGTGATTAAATGTTAAACTTAATTGTTTGCCCGGTGCAAAAGAGGTTAATCCTGTAATATCAATAGTATCTGCTTCCTGAATTTTATTATAATCTTCTTTATTCGCAAAAGTTAATCCCAACATTCCCTGCTTCTTCAAATTAGTTTCGTGAATACGCGCAAACGATTTTACTAAAACCGCGCGTACACCTAAATGACGAGGCTCCATAGCCGCGTGCTCACGCGAAGATCCTTCCCCGTAATTTTCGTCTCCCACAACAATACTACCAATTGCCTTCGCTTTATAATCGCGCTGAACTTTCGGAACGCTTTCGTAAGCGCCACTCAATTGATTTTTTACTGAATCGGTTTTTTCGTTAAACGCATTCACAGCACCAATCAACATGTTATTAGAAATGTTATCTAAATGTCCGCGGAATTTTAACCACGGTCCCGCCATACTGATATGGTCGGTGGTACATTTTCCTTTCGCTTTAATTAATAATTTCAATCCTTTCAAATCAATTCCTTCCCACGCCGCAAACGGATCCAATAATTGTAATCGTTTACTCGTTGGAGAAACATTTACAACCACTCCGCTTCCATCAGCTGCCGGCGCCTGAAATCCTGCATCTTCCACATCAAATCCTTTGGGTGGTAATTCAAATCCTGTTGGAGGATCTAATTTCACTTTTTCGCCATTCTCATTGGTTAAAAAATCGGTGAGCGGATTAAAAGTTAAATCTCCCGCAATAGCCATCGCCGTTACAATTTCAGGCGAAGCTACAAACGCATAAGTATTCGGATTTCCATCTGCTCGTTTCGCAAAGTTTCTATTGAAAGAATGTATGATGGTGTTTTTTTCTTGCTTCTCCGCACCCATTCTATCCCACATACCAATACACGGACCGCAAGCATTCGTAAATACTTTTGCGCCAATTTGATCGAACACCTCTAAAAATCCGTCGCGCTTAATGGTAAAACGAATTTGTTCTGACCCCGGATTAATTAAATATTCTGATTTTGCTTTTAAATGTTTTGATGAAACTTGTTTTGCTAAACTCACTGCACGCGAAATATCTTCGTAAGATGAGTTGGTGCACGAACCTAAAAGTCCAACCGAAATTTTTGTTGGCCAGCCATTAGCTAATGCGGCTTCTTTTAATTTAGAAATTGGTGTAGCTAAATCCGGTGTAAACGGACCGTTAACATGCGGTTCCAAAGTTGAAAGATTAATTTCAATTACCTGATCGAAATATTTTTTCGGATCGGCATAAACTTCTGCGTCTCCTGTTAAATGTTCTTTTATTTTATTTGCTAATTCGGCAACATCGGCGCGGCCGGTTGCTTTTAAATATCTTTCCATTGACGCATCGTAACCAAATGTGGATGTTGTTGCGCCAATTTCGGCACCCATATTACAAATGGTTCCTTTACCTGTGCAGCTCATTGATGTTGCGCCTTCACCAAAATATTCTACTACTGCATCTGTTCCGCCTTTTACAGTTAAAATTCCTGCTACTTTTAATATCACATCTTTTGGTGCGGTCCATCCACTTAATTTTCCGGTTAATTTTACACCAATTAATTTCGGCATTTTTAATTCCCATGCTAAACCTGCCATTACATCACAAGCATCGGCACCACCAACACCAATGGCAATCATTCCTAATCCGCCTGCATTTACAGTGTGCGAATCGGTCCCAATCATCATTCCGCCGGGGAAAGCATAATTTTCTAAAACCACTTGGTGAATAATTCCTGCACCCGGTTTCCAAAATCCGATACCGTATTTATTGGAAACAGAACCTAAAAAATCAAAGACTTCTTTGCTTTCACTTTTCGCGAAAGCTAAATCTTCGCCTGCACCATTTTTTGCCGTAATTAAATGATCACAATGTACGGTTGAAGGAACAGCAACTTTTGGTCGGCCCGATTGCATAAACTGCAATAAAGCCATTTGCGCTGTGGCATCCTGCATGGCCACTCTATCGGGAGAAAAATCGACATACGATTTACCCCGCTCAAAACTTTCCGATTTTTGTTCGGCGTGCAAATGCGAATACAATATTTTTTCTGCTAAAGTTAATGGGCGACCCAATTGTTTGCGGGCGGCTTCAATGCGTGAAGGCATGTTTTGGTAAACCTTCTTTATCATTTCAATGTCGAATGCCATAGGGTTGTGTTTAGTGTTTAGTGTTTAGTGTTTAGTGTTTAGTGTTTAGTGTTTAGTGTTCTCTGAATTGGTGGTTTTTAGAGGTACAAATTTACAAAAAAATGAGCATTTTCACTATAAAATATGCCAATTTTCTTTCATTTTTTTGACAAGCGGTCAATGTATTAAATGGATGAATAGTATCTTTATGGAGAAGCGTTCTCGAACACTTTATTTTTTGTAAAAAAATTTGTTTTATGTTGCCCAATTAGGTAACTTTGTTTCGTGGCTGATAATTTTATTCGGGCAACATACGTTTATGGAAACCATTTCTGGGATTTTTATAATTCCCAAACAAAACCGGTTCAAGATAAAATTGATTGGGTAATTGGTCTCGTAAGAGTATTAAGAATTGTTCCGGAAAAATTT
The DNA here is from genome assembly GCA_023251725.1 of Sphingobacteriaceae bacterium. Lineage (GTDB taxonomy): Bacteria > Bacteroidota > Bacteroidia > B-17B0 > Aurantibacillaceae > JAHEYG01. The sequence continues at coordinate 32,571 of JAHEYG010000031.1, forward strand.
TTCAAACACTTACAGGGTACTGATGGAATTTATGAGCTAAGAGTAAAAGTTGGAAGTGATATTTACCGTATCTTTTGTTTTTTTGACAAAGGAAATTTAGTTATCCTGTTAAACGGATTTCAGAAAAAATCGGACAAGACACCAAGACAAGAAATTGAAAGAGCAGAACGTTTAAAAAAACAATATTATGAAGAACAAAAAAAGAAATAATTTGGTTTCCTGGGAAAGCCATTTAGACAAAAAATACGGCAAAGCCGGAACAGCTTCTAGAAACAAATACGAAGAAGAATTTGAAGCTTTTAAAATTGGTGTTCTTATCCAAGAGGCACGCAAACATCAGCATTTAACTCAAGAAGAATTGGCTTTAAAAGTAGGCACAACAAAAAATTATATTTCTCGAATCGAAAATGATGCCAGTGATATTAGACTTTCGACTCTCATACGAATTATCCGTGAAGGTCTTGGCGGGCATTTGAAATTAAGTTTCGATGCATAAATAAAAATAGCT